>CAZULU010000043.1:0-8009 GCA_964621585.1 uncultured Pseudomonadales bacterium | reverse complement strand
GCAGCAATATGCGGGAGTTCATCATCATCGACATGTCCACCGGGAGCAAGCCATATACCAAGTTTTTTGTGCTTCACTAGCAATACTTTTTGGTCATGCACGAGCACCCCTGACACTGTTAAACAAAGTTTTGCTTGAAATTTCTGTAAGTCAACCATGTGTAATCCTGTAAAAAATTATTGAAAGCGTACTGGCATACGGAGTTCCTTTTGATTTTCGGGCAATCCAGAAGGATTAGCACTTCGTATCACGAAGGTCCCTGTAGTAGTTGAAGGTGAGTCAAATTGTAATTCGCCAGTAAAAGGTACAAATTCTTCTGTCATCCACTCTTCAGTAGCAGTAACATACCCTACGCCCAAACTGTTATCCGATTCATCCAGCATCTCTACTTCAAAGGTAGCTTCAAAAAACCACACACCTCGCGCCTGGCCTGAAATCATTATGGGTGAACTCACTACTTGATTGGGTCGCGGATTGCTTACTAACAGCGTTTCAATGTGTTCCAACTCATTACCTATTTCTCGGGAAAAGTTTCTACCGTCTGGAGTTTTACATTGTTCGGGATAACTATCCATGATTGGATACCCCGCAGCGACACAACTATCAAAAGAGTCTATCTCAATTACTTGAGTATTTTTGCTCGAAGCAAAAATCACTATAGTGATTGCGATCAAAATAATAAGTAGACCAACTAATGATCGCTTCAAATAAAAATTGTGCGAATTTATCATAGTCACATTCTAGTTCAGCCATCCTCTGCCTACAACCTACACCTTTGTAATGATCTTCGTATCTTCTTTGGATTGCCAGCCTTCCATTACGCCACGTATAGTGAAGTACATCCCAACGTCCGACACTGCCCAGTGTCCTTACTTGACACTTCTATCAAGGTGATTTTCTATTGCCTAAGACAAAACAGACATATGCGACAAGTTTTTTTTGATGTTGAAACCAAAAAAACATTTGATGAAGTTGGTGGGTTTTTCCCAGAACAGCTTGGTATTTCTTTTGTGGGGGTATGTGTCCGAGATAGTGGTTCATCTGCAGGTGAAATGCTTGGCTTTTTTGAACAAGATCTTCCCAAACTTTTTCCTTTATTAGAACAAGCCGACGTGTTGATAGGTTTTAATAGTATCAATTTTGACTTACCAGCACTTCGACCGTACTATCATGGAGATTTAGACAAACTGCCACATTTGGACCTACTGGTACGTTTTAAAGATGCTACAGGGCATCGGGTAAAGCTGGATTCGATCGCACAAGAAACCTTGGGCACCGGAAAATCAGGTGATGGGTTAGATGCAATTAAGTATTATCGCGAAGGACGATTAGAGGAGTTGAAACAATACTGTTTGCAAGACGTTGCAGTTACTCGAGATATTTATGACTTTGGAGTAAAAAAAGGGAGTGTGAAGTATAAAAATAAGTGGAATCGCTTGATTGAGACTCCTATTGATTTTTCCTTTAGCCCTACTCAAGATTTTGGCGTACAAATGGCTCTCATTTAAGCCTGAATCATTTGTAGTAATCGTTCAATAATTACTCCCAGTAAGGCAAACGCTACAATTGCAAATAAGGTACTCCATTCCAAAACAAATCTTTCGCCAATATTCCAATTCGAAAGAATCCCCACAAATGGTTGCACAAACGGATCGGAGTTGCGATACACCCAAGCTACAATATCGGCTTGAGCACTTGCTCCGATGAATCGGAAAAAGAAACGCACAACCAGCAATACTTCGATTACACCAAAAATGAATCCTACGACTGATGATGCTAAAGACATCATATGTTCCTCCTTGCCACCATTGAGAATCTAAGTATATTTTTTATACGGTTGAGTTTGATGAATTATTTGTAAGAAAATGGTAAGTTTAGGAATTCACTACCTGGTTAATAAGTGCTCGCATCCGCACTGTACCTGTCCCTGTTAAAAATTGACGAATCTTGTCCAAACTTTCCGGCCAGTTTCCAGTTTTATCGATACTCCATTGCTCTATTTCTTGCCATACTGCGCGCCCAACTGCAAAACCCGATCCTCCATGGAGCAATGAAATCTCCACGGCACGAGAAAACTCTTCATAGCCCATACCACGAGAAAGAATAATCCAGGGTTTGGAAGCATATTGATTAATCAGTTGACAAGCATGAGCTTTTTCATCAGCTGTCTTTGCATAAAGGCCTGGAAATTCAATTTTCAGTACATCACAGTACTCATCTAATTGCTCAACAGTACGTTGTTGTAACTCTGCCCACTGTATTTCGAAGTTTGTTTGTCCTTCTAATGGGTAAAGTACTGGTTCAACGAGAAAAGGAAGTTCTTGCGCTTGGGTTTGAGTATGCAGATCTTTCACTAAAGATAATTTTTTAGCCGCATTTGGTTCTTCTGGGTTGAAATAGAGCAGCAGCTTCGCTGCTGCATGGTAGCCTTTAACGCCTAATACTCCCCAATTTTCGAGTAAGGGGGGGACTACTCCTTTACCCCCTTCATAGCCTGACTCTTCTAGAGACATCAACAATCCCGCTTTTTCTGCTTTTCTATCAACCGTATATTTGCCGTACACAGGATCAGTCAGTACAGCACTTGCCATCGGTGAAAACACTTCCATAAACAACTGCTTGAGCTCAATAAATTGCGCTACACCTTCTTCTGTATGTATATTAATTCCCAATACTTCAGATAAACTTGAACGATGATCAAATGCAGCAATAGTAAATTTGTAGTTGTGGGTTTGGAGTTGAGAAAGTAGCATGGCCACATTGTGCCTGATTTTTACCAAAAAAGAAAGCTGTGCGGAGCTAAAAATTGACTGTCGCTAGTCCTGCCACTGCTAATAACTTATTCTCTGGATCTATAAAAACATACGGATTTATGGAATATTTCTCAGGTTTCAATAAAGCTAAGTGATAGACAACAAACATTCCGACAGATATGTCACCATTCACAGTTAAGTAATGCATTAGATCATACTCACTATTGCCATCGTCTGTGATTTGTAATTTTTCATCGAGAGTACATAAAAACATTTGATCCGGATTCTTACCTTGCGGATCATAATACGTTCCAGAAGCGAGAACTCTCGCCTTTAATTTCGGCGCAAAAGCACTATATCCAAAATCGGAGCCCCATAATGATCGCTTTTCTAACTCTGCCTTGAGGAGGTTAGATTCCACTACAGAATACCCATCTGCTTGAGTTAAATCTATTGTGAACTGGTGGATTCTACGATCTCTGCTCATATGGCGAGCATTATACTATACACTTTCAATTTTTTCCTCGTTTACCACTTGGGTGAGTCCTCAACATTTGTCGACGTGACGCCTTTCCGTTCGGAGTTTGGGTAAATGGTTTTTCTGTTTTACGATTAGGTGGCGAAAAATTTGCAGTTTCTCTTGATTTTTTAGGGGAATCTACAGCAGGGTGATCCTGCTCATCTTCGATGACCACTACTCCAGCTGCTATACCGAATAAGAGGCTTTGAAGCACTTGAACCATTCTTTCTGCTTTAAATCGTTCCATACAATCAAAGTTAATAAATTTTTAATACTGTCGGAGAATACAAAACTCTGCAACAAATTACCAGCCTAATAATCACCCGATGCTTTGCTACCACTGAGCGGGTCCAATTTTTTGAAAAAAGTACATTGTGACAAAAAAGCCCGTTTCAAGTGAAACGGGCTTTCTACTATCATCGATGAAATTTTGATTTACTCAAAAGACTTTTGTTCAAAACTTTGTGCTCGATCTGCTGATCCACTGTCATCTCTTGGGGTAAACCCGCGACCTCCGCGGTCACCACGGTTGCGGTCTCCGCCGCGACTTCGGTCACCCCCTCGGAATCCTCCACCTCGATTGCCACCGAAACCCCCTCGACCACCTCCAAATCCACCTCGGCCGCCACCTCGATTGCCACCTCTGTCACCGCCTCGATCGCCACTGCGCTGTTCACGTTTTTCTTTGGCTTCTGCTTCTTGCTCTAAAGTTAACATCGACAATTTAATCTTACCTTCATCATCAATCCCAGCCACACGAACATGAACAGTATCACCAACTTTGACTAAGTCATGGGCATCCCGTACATATTCAGTACTCATGGTAGAAACGTGCACTAAGCCTTCTCTGTTTGGTAAGAATTCTACAAACGCTCCGTACCCTTCCACTCGAGTGACTACTCCATCAAATTCTTCGCCAACTTCGATGGAACGCATCATCCCTGAGATCCAGTTGTATGCGGCATCAATCTTCGATTGATCATCAGAAGAAATGTTGACGATACCTTGGCCTTCAACTTCATCTACATCGACTTGGGCACCAGAAACAGCAATGATGTTTTTAATATTCTTGCCTCCTGGGCCAATCAATTCACCAATGCGATCACCAGGGATGGTAAGCTGTTTGACTTTGGGTGCTAATGCTGACAATTCTTGGCGAGGCTCAGCAATACACTCAAGCATCTTACCCATGATGTGCATACGACCATCCCGTGCTTGGTTCAGTGCTTGTTTCATCACATCCATCGGGATACCTTTGATTTTGATATCCATCTGCATCGCGGTGATACCTTCAGAGGTTCCCGCCACTTTGAAGTCCATGTCTCCGACATGATCTTCCAAACCTTGGATGTCAGACAAAACAACATACTTGCCTTTACCATCAGTCATTAATCCCATGGCAATACCTGCCACTGGTCGTTTGAGTGGAACACCTGCTGCCATCAAAGACATGGTTGATCCACAAACTGATGCTTGAGACGTTGATCCATTAGAACTCATAATTTCCGACACCACATGAATGGTGTAAGGGAATTCAGCTTGAGAGGGCAACATTGGGAAAATAGCGCGTTCAGCTAATGCCCCATGACCAATTTCACGACGCTTCGGATATCCAAAGCGGCCTGCTTCGCCAGAAGCATAGGGAGGCATATTGTAGTGGTGAATATAGTGTCGAACTTCTTCACCTTCCATATCTTCAATCAATTGTCCAAGGGCTGGTGAACCTAAAGTGGTAATGGTCAGCGCTTGAGTAGCCCCACGTTTGAACATCGCACTACCATGAGTCATAGGTAAGACATCGACAGCACAGGTAATCTCACGGATTTCTTCAGTAGTACGACCATCGGGGCGCACACTTTCTTCTAAGATTAAACGACGAGCCTCTTTTTTCATTAAATTATAAAAGGCATGCTTAATATCTTTTTCTTCCAAATCTTCGTTTTCGGCTTTGACTTCAGCAACAACGGATTCTAAGCCAGTTGCTTTGAGTTGTGCTTCCAACTTCACCATTTCGGTAATCTTGGCTGCATACTTGGCAGATAACGCTTCTTGCAGATCTGTATGTTGTTCTTCAGGGATAAAGACAAACTTCTCTTTACCAATATCTTGACCCATTTCCTTAATGGATTGGGCGATTTGGGCGAGTTGTGCTTGTCCATCTTCAAAAGCACGAATCATGATATCTTCATTGATTTCGTTGGCACCTGCCTCCACCATCACAATGGCTTCAGCATTTCCACACAAAATCAAATCCATGGAGCTGGTTTCTTCTTCAGTGTAAGTGGGATTGAATACCAAAGAATCACTCTCTTGATTGTATCCAATACGCAAGCCTGCCACTGGACCATCAAATGGAATAGAGGAAATTTCAACTGCGGCAGCGGCTCCAATTAATGCCACCATATCTGGATTATTAACACCATCGACAGAGAGCACGGTACAGATAATCTGTACTTCACGAGTCAATCCTTCAGCAAATAATGGACGTAGAGTACGGTCAATCACCCGACCACGCAAAATAGAGTCATCAGTGGGCCGACCATCTCTTTTTACCCAACGAGAACCTTTAATTTTTCCTCCCGCATAGAGTTTTTCTACATACTCGACTTGGAGTGGGAAATACCCTAAAGAAGTTTCGCCACCCAACGCTAAAGTCACGTGCACCCAGGTGTTGCCACACTTAGCCATGACAGCAGCTTCAACTTGTTCAGAAAAACGTCCGACTTCGAGGGTTATAATTTTGTCACCAACTTTTACCTCTTTGGTGTAGAGGTTGTTTAAACTTGGCCATTGTTGTGTAGCCATAATGAATTTCAAGAGGAACTGTGGTTGTCAGTGGTCAGTGATCAGTTATCAGAAAAACTAATAACTCATTACTAACGTCCGACAACGGTTAATAATATAATTCCTCCAGCCTTTCTAAGAAAAATAATTAACTATTATCATTTTACTATAATTCACGATCTGAATCGACAGTAGCAAAATAGTGTAACAATCTTGTATGAAAAATCAGGTATCAGCAAAAAGCTGATACCTGATACAAGTAACCTGTTAAGTAACCGTTTACCCCTTAATGCCAAGTTTGGCAATAAGTGCGGTAAAGCGAGCTTCGTCTTTACGCTTTAAGAAGTTGAGTAAACGACGACGCTTCGCAACTTGCTTGAGTAAACCTCGACGGGAGTGATTATCTTTTTTGTGTTGCTTCAAGTGCTCGGTTAAATCATTTACTGAGTGAGTTAACAATGCAATTTGAACTTCAGGAGAACCCGTATCTCCATCACCTTGGGAAAACTCTGCAATAATTTTTTGTTTGGCGGCTGTATCTAGTGCCATAATGTTTTTCATTCCACTAATATTGGAATGCCCTTGTCTATTCAGAAGTGTCCGAACAGGAAAGTACTGTTAATAAGATTCTTTTATTATACCAGATCTCCCCGGGGAACACAATCAACTACTCGAGAGGTCTTCTTTACCTTTTATCAGGAGAGAAAGTCGGCGGGACTTGTGTCCGTTGAAGCTGAGGGATACCGGAAGCATTATCAGGTGACGGGGTTACAGACACAGACGTGGTATGAATTGGCTGAGTTACTGGTGTTTGAGAAGAAAAGGCTTGAGCTAAATTTGTGGTTGCTAAAGATGGTTGTTGGGTTCCGCCTGGTCGAATACGTCGTGCGCCTTGTCTCATTAGCACAGCCACTGTTTCAAATGTGTCAGCGGTAACTGCATAATGACGGAAACTATCAGTTGATTGTTCAATCCCAGCCAGTAAATTGGTTGCCACATCGCTCGTCAGCTCTAGACTGAGTTCTTTGAGCAAGGTGTACATCATTTCGGAGAAAGAAGAGACTTCACTACCATCCAAATTAATTTCCGCAAAAGTTGTTTTAACTTTATTTAAAGCAACCACATGCGCTTGATGAAAGGATTGCTCTTCTTGTTCATAAAAGGGCTGAATATCGGAATAATCATTTACTCCAATCATAAAAATGATATCAGCATCTAAACCAGTATGAGAGTATTCAACGCTTTGGGGATCTAGAGAACGATAACCTTTTTGGGGTCGTACCACTAGATGAAATTTTTTGTTCTCATGGTCAATGTTATAACTCACATTCTCGACTGTTTTTTCGTCATAATCAAAAGAGATTTGAAGACTACGATTGCCAATTGTCTGTTGCACTTGATCAACTCCCACCAAATTACCAAATTCGACCCGCATCGGATCTGCACACACTACGTATGCTTCTTTTTTCTGAGAATGCAGGGCTAGTAACAAGCTCAATGCTGCTGCTAATTGATCAAAAGTGGGATTAGTTTTAAGAAGAATGAGTGCCGAAGAGGCTGATTGAAAAACAGTCTGAAGATTAGAAATATCGTCTTGTTCAAACATAGACTCCTCTTTGGCAGGCTCTAACAATGTATCCACTCGTTAAGACGGTACTATAGCAAAAGATTTGCATACCGTAAACGAGATGAAAACATGATTAATCTTCTTTCACAATGTATGCGATGATTTTGTCACCAACTTGTAAGTTACTGAAGCGAGTAAAAACAATTCCGCACTCATCCCCGACTTTCACTTTTTCGATCTCATCTTTGCCGTGACGCATTGTTTTAATCTTTGGATCAGCCACAATCTTATCATCACGCTTGAGGTGAATTAAGTCAGATTTTTTAATTTCGCCTTTGGTCACTTTTGATCCAGCAATCGTTTCACCTTTCATCACAAAGATCTG
>CAZULU010000042.1:0-8077 GCA_964621585.1 uncultured Pseudomonadales bacterium | reverse complement strand
TCAGGATACTTTTCAATAAAAAAGGCGATCGCGCCTGAGTCCAACGCAACTTGCTTTTGGAGTGTTTGCTTCGTGACTGGGAGATCTTGAGAGATCCACTCATTCACCAATTGTTCTACCTGTTGCTTTTCTTTTTCTGTCATCGGTTTGTCATGAGAAAAGTCAAACCGTAAGCGTTCCACCGTAATATTGGACCCTTTTTGCTGCACATGCGTGCCCAAGACTTTGCGTAGTGCTGCATGCAATAAGTGGGTCGCAGTGTGATACTTGGTCGTTGTTTCTGAGTGATCTTGAAGACCACCTTTAAACATCCCTGCAGATGCCGAACGAGATTTATCTTTATGCTCATCAAAGGCTTTTTTGAATGCGTCACGATCAACTTGTTGTCCTCGTTCAATAGCAATCTCTTCAGTCAACTCAAATGGAAAACCATAGGTTTCGTAGAGTCGGAATGCATTCTCACCAGTCAGTTCTGTAATTTTCTCAATCTCGCGTAACCCTTTTTCCAAAGTTTTTCTAAACTTCATTTCTTCTTCTTCAATCTTCGCTCTAATCTCTTGACTCTTATCTCTCACATCCGGATATGCTTCCACATAAATTTCGGCAACCACTTCTACTAAATCACCAATGAATGCTTGCTGGATACCGATCATCTTGCCATAACGAACAGCTCGACGAATTAAGCGGCGAGAAAAATAGCCTTGTTGTTTATTTGAAGGAAACACACCATCTGCTGCTAGCATCACCGCAGCTTTAATGTGATCTGCAATTACTCTCATTGAACGTCGGGTTTCTTCGCTCTCAGAGTATTTTCTTCCACTTAAACTTTCCAATTTCTCAATGATTGGCGTAAATAACTCCGTTTCAAACATATCTTGGGTTCCTTGTTTGACGGCTAACACACGCTCCAATCCCCCTCCGAAGTCCACATTCTTTTGGGGCAACGGCTCAAAACCATCGACAGTCTTTATATACTCCATAAACACTGAATTCCCAATTTCTAAGAAACGACCACAGTCACAATTGACATGACATGGCTCATCAGCAAATGGTGAGTGTTCATGGAGTTGCAACTCAGGACCAAAATCATAAAAGACTTCCGAATCTGGGCCCCCTGGTTCACCCACAGGCATATTGTCCGGTACCCCAGCCCGAGACCACCAATTTTTCTTGGCATCATAGTAAAAGATCCGACCATGTTGCATACCTTCATTTTCTGAGAAATCAATATCTATCGCTTCTATCCCTTTTTCTCTAAATAACTCTTTCCAAATTTCTACAGACTCGGTATCTCTAGGAATATCAGCTTCAGGCAAACCACGAAAAACTGTCACAAACAATCTCTGAGGATCTAAACCCACTTCCTCAGTTAACCAAGTGAAAAACCATCGCAATTGTTCTTTTTTAAAATAATCTCCTAGTGACCAATTCCCCAACATTTCGAAAAAAATGGTATGTCGATTATCACCCACTTCTTCGATATCTTGAGAGCGAAAACATTTCTGTGAATCAACAATGCGGGTGCCAAGGGGATGTTTTTGTCCTAATAAATAGGGCACCATCGGTTGCATTCCGGAACCGGTAAACAACGTAGTAGGATCATTTTCAGGTACCAACGGAGAGGACGGCACAATAGCGTGGCCCTGACTCTTCATGAAGTTGAGATAACTCTCTCGCAATTGATTTGGTGTCATAAATTTTTTATCCTGCCTGCCCCGTCAATTTGCGGGGAAAGGTCAAGCTGATCGGCCAGCTGGCGGATCAGCATGAATGTTCAGGACCTCTCGATAATTATTTTCCCTTCTGTAGGGAAATGATATTTATAAACAAAAAAACTCGCCGCTGCTCCAAATGTATTTTGGAACAAGGACGAGTCTTCTCGTGGTACCACCTTCATTCAGGGATCAGGGATTGGAGATTAGATACTTGTTCTATTCTCTCTTCAATCGGTGATCTCTCTTATTTTGATTTTTACGGTTGTCTCCGGATCTACTCATCGTAGTCAGCTCCGAGGTGGCCTAAGAGATATTTGATGCCCGCTTTCACTATTCGAGCTCGCTCTGATCAAACATTCTTCTTTTCTTCCTCATCTCAGCTTTTGTGCACTTGTACTCTCTATTATACTCTTTTTATAACACAAAGTCAAAATAACCAGATCTGGAAGCTAGACTCCTTTAAAACGTTTGCTGTCTTTTTTGGGGGACATTTTAGTTTCCCCTTTTTTACTTACTGGCCGACGACGTGAGGGTTCAATGATTCGCTGAATCGTATGCTGGACCATATGCGGGAATGTTTTCTCTGCATGTACTGGTTCTAAAACACCTTCCTCAATTAAATGACCTTTAGCTTTTTCCCACTCTTCTTGCAGCTTCTGCCGAGCTTTTTTACCTTCTTCAGTGCCAAATAAAAAATAACCGGCAACACCGGCCATCGTTCCAAAGAATAATCCAGAAAAGAAATTCCCTGAACCTGAGTGGGTAGGATGTGAATCTTGATGTGCCATAATACTAGTTGTTGTTATAGTAATCGATAATCAAAGTACTCGTCATCCTGCCTGCCCCGTCAATTTGCGGGGGAAGGTCAAGCTGATCCGCCAGCTGGCGGAGAAGCGTGAACTTGCCTGCCGGCAGGTATTCAGGATCTAAAGTAGATCCTCGATGATCTGAGCAAGTCAGATGCTCAAGGATGACGCGCTATACATTTTTTTCTCTGTTTAGCCACCCCATAAATGCTTGAGCTACTTTTAACCCACTTTTCACACCTTCTAACGTACCACCCAAATTCGCTAACGGGGTAATTGAACGCACTGCCACATTTTCGATGGTTTCAGCTGTGTGATTAATTTTTTTCAAGGTTTTCTTCAGTTCTTGCAGAACTAAAATTAATTGAATACCAGCGATAACTAACACTAAGGAAAAAATTGAAATAACGACGGTAAGAACGATAAC
This sequence comes from uncultured Pseudomonadales bacterium, assembly GCA_964621585.1. Lineage (GTDB taxonomy): Bacteria > Patescibacteriota > Microgenomatia > UBA1400 > PJMF01 > CAZULU01. Next base: position 5,129 of record CAZULU010000042.1, on the reverse strand, counting down.
AAGTGGATCCATACAATGAGTTCCTCAGATCTAATTACTAACTGCAAGATTATTATGTATTAGTAGTATAACTAAAAAGTGTCAGGCTCGCTAGACTTTGTAATGCGTTCGCTACCAACACTTATTGCTCTTCAAGCTGCACGGTGCGTTGAATCACGGTTGCTCGTTTTTTTCGATCTTCCGCCCTGATGGTAATAGTATGCACACCCTTACCAGATAGGTAAATTTCCGCCCGAAATAATCCTTGTGGATTGAGAGATACTGGGTTGGAGTTTACAAAAATAACCGCATCACTTTGCGTTTTGCCAGTGACTACCACATTTTGAGATACTGTTGCATTCTGCTCAGGAGTATACACTTCAAGTTCAGGCGGCTGTTGAAAACGGAACCACAAAAATCCGCCATATCCTAGGATACATACAATCACAACCCCTATAGACAAAAGTGCACTCAATTGTGGAGTGAAGATCGTTTTTTTCCTAGATACAGGTTTAATAAACTCCCGAGGAATGATTTTTCCCTTTGAGCCTACTTTGAAATCACGACGAAAAAGCGCTAACACAGTTTGCTCATCGATGCGAACATGTCTTGCGTATTGCTGGAGAAAACCTTTCACAAACACCGCTGGAGGAAGACCTTCAAACTCGTTTCTTTCAATCGCCTCCAAATACTCTTTTCTGATATGAGTACTTCGAGAAATTTCTTCTAAAGAAACGTGAGTTTTCTGGCGGGCTTCAGCGAGAACAGCACCTACCTTTTTCATATACTCTATCCTAACACTTCTTTGACAGTTTTCGACACCCGCCCACCATCAGCCTGACCTTGTACTTCAGCCATCACCGCTGACATAATTTTGCCAAAGTTTTTGCCTTCAGCTAAACCAACCACTTTTTCTACAATGGCGCGCAGTTCTTGATCACTCATTTCTGCAGGTAAAAACTCTTGAATGATCTCAACTTTGGCAAGCTCTTCGTCTACGATAGTATCTCGGCCACCTTGGCGAAACTGCTCAATTGCTTCTTGTCGATTTTTAACTTCTTTTTTTAAGAGTTTCAACACCTCTTCATCATTCATTTCTCGTTTGAGATCAATTTCTTGATTCTTAATCTGTGACAATACAAACCGAATGGTATCTAACCGTACCTGATCACGTGCCTTCATTGCTGTTTTCATTTGGTCAGTTAACGTTTGTCGCAAAGACATATAACTCCTAATTTGTGTAGTTCCGAGTAATACATTTATTTTATCACTAATCTCTATTCCCTGATCTCGAAAATAATGCTATCGTGATCTCCATGAAGAAATCTCCCGTATATGACACGAATCGCCCCGAGTTTCAAACGCCAATGATGCTTCAATACATGGAGCTGAAATCCAAGTATCCAGATTGTATACTCTTTTTTCGCCTTGGTGATTTTTACGAAATGTTTTTAGATGATGCAATCACAGGTTCGAAAATTCTGGGTATAACCTTGACTCGCAGATCTCGAGGAAAAGATGGTGCGATTCCCATGGCGGGGGTACCATATCATGCAGTAGATGTGTATTTACCTAAATTGGTGAATGCTGGCCATAAAGTAGCCATTGCTGAACAAATTACTTCTCCTAAAGATACTCCCAATTTAGTAGTTCGAGACGTCATCAGGATCGTGACACCTGGCACAATGATTGAAGGTCAGAGTGTCAACGAAAAAGAATCGGCATTTGTCTGTGTGCTGCATACTACCAAAAAAGATGTCACCATCGCGTATGCTGATCTTGCGACAGGCGAATTCTATGTAAAGCCGTCAGCTTTTGACCAGCTCAATAGTGATCTCCATCAGATCGCTCCAAAAGAACTGATCATTGCTCCCCAAGAATATAACAATCCTCACACATTAGGCAAAATCAAAAAACACACTACTATTAATATTAGTACATTCTCTGAATGGAACTCGTGGCAAACTCGAGCACAAGAAGTGCTTACACAACAACTCCAGGTCAAATCTCTCAATGGGTTTGGATTAGATTCTGACAGCATGATTGAAGCCTGTGGAGTACTGTATGGCTACTTAGCATATACCCAACATGGACAGTTAGCTCATGTTCGCAACATCACACGCATTGAAGACAATCGTTTTCTCCACCTAGACGCGACAACTATTGAGAGTCTGGAAATCCTACAATCCAGTATGGACAAACAAAAAGAAGGCAGTCTATTGCACGCGATTGATCAGACCCACACAGCTATGGGGGCACGGTTGCTCAAACGATGGCTACTGGCTCCATTGTGCGAAAGTCAATCAATCCAACAACGGTTGAACAATGTTGAGTGGTTCACTCAGTCTCCTTCCACAGTAGAAACTGTGCGCCAGATACTTGCACAGATCACAGATATCGAACGTCAACTCAGTAAACTCGCAGTGGGAATGGGCAACGCCCGAGACCTAGTCAGCATACGGAATAATCTGGAGTTGGTTGCAGAGTTATCTCAATTAGAAGTTCTCACGCCATTTGCAAATTTGTTTGCTTCACTCAAAGTGTTAACCCCTCAAGTAAGAGACTATATTGACCAATGGATTGAAGATGACCCACCGGGAGTTACCAAAATTGGTGGCATGATTAAAAAAGGTAATCACAGAGAACTTGATGAATACAGAGCCACTCATCACCATGCTGAACAGTGGATCAGAGACTTTGAAGAAAGCGAAAGGCTGCGAACAGGAATTAATATGCTCAAAGTCGGCTTTAATTCCGTCTTTGGCTTTTATATTGAAATTTCCAAAGCAAATGCTCATCTCATTAAAGATTCTTTTGGGTATGATCGCAAACAAACTCTGGTCAATGCAGAGCGCTTCATTACCCCTGAACTGAAAATTCAAGAAACGAAAGTACTTGCCGCGAAAGAAAAAGCGGATGCGTTAGAATATGATCTTTTTATTCAAGTCGTTAATCAAGTCTTGGAGTATAGCTCAGACATTCAAGCTCTTGCCCAGCACATTGCCTATGTAGATTGCATCGTCAGCTTTGCATACGTCGCGTTGTCCAAACAATATACCAAACCACAACTTACTCAAGAAAAAGTATTGAATATCACCAATGGTCGCCACCCGGTCGTAGAGCAGTATTTGCACGATCAGTTCGTCCCTAACTCTACAGATATGGATGCTCAGAAACGCATGATGCTGCTCACTGGACCCAACATGGCAGGTAAATCAACCTATATACGACAAGTTGCGTTGATTGTGTTATTAACACATGTGGGTTCATTCGTGCCAGCAGATCAGGCGCTCATTCCAGTCTGTGATCGTATTTTTTCACGCATTGGGGCATCTGATGCCCTGCACAAAGGGTTGTCTACCTTTATGGTTGAAATGACTGAAACAGCCAAGATTTTACGACAAATGAGCGACAAGTCACTCGTAATTTTTGATGAAATTGGTCGAGGAACGGGCATTAGTGATGGCATGAGTATCGCCCAAGCTATTGCTGAATATGTGGCCGTCATGCCGCAACATCCATTCGTATTTTTTGCTACACACTATCATGAACTTGCTGAACTCGCTCAAGAATTTCCCTCGATTATTAATAGCTCTATGGCTGTACAAATTCACAAAAATAAAATGATCTTTCTTCGGACACTACAAGCCGGCAGTACAGCGAATAGCTATGGAGTAGAAGTTGCTCAACAAGCTGGGGTTCCGCTCTCTATCATAAAACGCGCCGAAATCTTACGTGAGCAATTTCATCATCTCTCCACTAGTACTTCAACCAATTCCTTATCGTCCAATAAGCAAGCACTCATTGATAGTGTGAAAAAACAAATTTCTGCATTGGATCTCGATCAAATGACTCCCCGCCAAGCGCTAGAGTTTTTATACAAAGTAAAAAAAGATCAAAGATAAACGTCAATAAATGAGTATGCCAATCGAACCCTTAGCACCCCATGTTATTCACCACATTGCAGCTGGTGAAGTGATTGATCGACCGGTTTCGGTAGTCAAAGAATTGGTGGAAAATGCATTAGATGCTGGAGCCACCAGAATAGAAATTGAAATTGAAAAGGGTGGACTTCAGTTAATCAAAGTGTCTGATAACGGACATGGCATAGCAAAAACTGACGCTGAGTTCATTTTTTCTCGATATTCTACGAGCAAATTAGCAAAGCTTGAAGATCTCTACGCTCTCAACACGTATGGATTTCGCGGTGAAGCACTCTTTTCTATCATGAGTGTCGCGGATGTCTCCATCCGAACTAAACACCAGTCTGAAGAAATCGGCCACGAGATCGCTACCCATCATGGACATGTCAGTTCTATTACTCCTATTGGCACTCGAAGTGGAACAACCATTGAGGTCAGAAACCTGTTTCAACAATTTCCTGTACGTTTACAAAGTTTGCAACCAAAAAAAGAGTATCAAGCAATTCTCAAGCTTATTCAAGCCTTTGTACTTTCCCAACCAAAAGTAACCTTTTTACTTAAACATGAGAATAAAATTATATTGAGTGCTTTTGGACAGGAAGACATTCCGCTTCGCATTCAAAATATTTGGAATTTGCACACTAAACACCAGTTATTTTTTGAAGGCAGTCACGTCCATGGCTCAGTACAAGGATGGATAAGCACTCCAGAATTTTTTTCTAGCAACAAAGCACAGCAGCTCATTGTCATTAATAACCGTGCAGTGTTTTCATCCTCTATTCATAAAGCAGTAGAAGCTGGACTCAAAACCTTCAAACATGCAGGAAAACATCCTCGCTACTTCTTGTCATTGCAACTCAATCCACATATTTTAGATGTCAACATTCATCCACAAAAAAAACAGGTCAGCATCCTTCATGAACCAGAATTGCTTGAATTTATCCAGAATTCACTTCACCAAGCTTTAGAACATCAGTCTGCCAAAAGTGTTCGTTATACCGCCTCTACTCTTTTTTCTTCTGATTACCTACCCGTAAAGGACTCACCTCAACTGAAAATCGTGGGCGATATTCAACAACTTGATCATACTTATCTGCTAGCGACCACCACTCAAGGTATTATCTTAGTTGATCAGCATGCAGCCGATGAGCGATTATGGTACAACAAATTGCGGAAGGATAAAAAATTACTACAGCAACTAGAACTTCACTTAACTGAAGCATGCAA
>CAZULU010000041.1:7377-8555 GCA_964621585.1 uncultured Pseudomonadales bacterium | reverse complement strand
TCTTTTTCTGGTCTCAAAACAGCCTTTGCTCGCCTTCATGACAACATTCAAACTGATTCCCAGTATCCAGACTCTGTCCACCAGTTTTTAGCCCACGAACTCCAGTCGGCAATCAGTGATGTTATTAAGAAAAAAACTCAACAAGCACTCACAGAATTTCCTGCAGTAAAAAGTATTATCATTTCTGGCGGCGCCGCCGCTAACACCGGTATTCGAGCTGCATTAAATCAACTCACTACTACAAATCCCTCTCTTACAACATTCTTCCCCCTTTTGTCTTGGTGTACCGACAATGCTACTATGATTGGCGCCTATGCACTATTTCACCCAGAGCTGCAACAAGATTGGCAAACGATTACCGCTTTTCCAACTCGGTAAAATTGGGAAACTATATTTCCTGGATACTTTTTGATATAATGCGTTCACAAGTTAATATGGCTAGTCACCTACTCTCACATAACGTCAGAGTTTCCAAGCAGAAATGGGGTGTATTTTATCTCCAGATTAGACCTTGGCGGGTATGCCCGAAACAGCTGGAATAAGTAGAGATCAGTGATCGGATACTAGAGATTTGTACGAGTCTCTGATAACTAGTTCCCCGATCTCTAAATGTGCGGTGGTACCGTCTTTTCACAAAGGCCCGCTTACATATATAAAGCAATTTGTATGTGTAAGTGGGCTTTTTTGGTATTACATTACTACAAATATTTTTATGGAAAAAAACTACAATCACCTTGATTCTGAGAATAATATCTATCAACTTTGGGAGAAATCTGGGGCCTTCGCTCCAGACTCTACTTCTAATCATTTTCAGTCTCAGATATCTAGTTCCCGACCTCAGTTCTCTATTATCATGCCGCCACCCAACGCTAATGACCCATTACATGTTGGCCATGCCATGTTTTTGTCAATTGAAGATGTGTTGATTCGATATCATCGCATGAAAGGTGATGATACGGTGTGGATCCCCGGAACAGACCACGCTGGTATTGAAACACAGTATGTCTTTGAAAAAAAGCTCGCCAAACAAGGAAAGAGTCGTTTTCAATTTGATCGAGAAACGCTCTATTCCATGATCTGGGACTATGTCCAAGAAAACTCTGGTATTGCGGTGGATCAGATGAAGAAATTGGGGGCCAGTGCGGATTGGTCAAGATTTCGCTTCACACTTGATCCTC
>CAZULU010000041.1:0-7277 GCA_964621585.1 uncultured Pseudomonadales bacterium | reverse complement strand
ATCTAGCAGTTCATCCAGATAATCCCAAAACAAAACACTTAATTGGTCAGAAAGTTCTTAACCCATTAACAGATCAAGAAATGGCTATCATTGCCGACGAATTTGTCGATCCTGAATTCGGAACAGGTATTGTCAAGTTGACACCCGCCCATGATTTCGCGGACTTTGAAGTCGCGAAAAAGCACAATTTGAAAATACTCCCTGCCATTGACACCTTTGGCAAAATTATGACTAATGGTGGCAAGTATGCGGGATTAAAAGTTGAGGAAGCTCGTAAAATGGTGGTAGCAGATTTACAGAGCAAAGATTTAATCGACAAAATTGACACAACCTACCAAAATCGCATTAGCACTTGTTATCGCTGTAGTCGGGTCATTGAACCACTGCCCCTTCCTCAGTTTTTTATTAAAGTCAAACCTTTAGTACAAAAAACACTAGAAGTGCTTGATCGAAAAGAAACCGTCATCCATGGAGCAGGTCGCGAAAAAATCCTACGACATTGGTTGGAAAATCTCAAAGATTGGAATATTTCTCGCCAGATTGTTTGGGGCATCCGATTACCAGTGTGGTATTCGGTCAGGGAAAATCCTGATCTCCATGTTACTTTTTTAGACAAAAATAAGACTCGACAAACAGGTTTAATCAAAAATCTGCTTGAAGAATTTTCTTTTGAGGAAATTGAAAAAGGACTCCAACAATTAGTCGCTCCCGCAACAGCCCCTTTTATTATCTCTTCTGAAAATCCATCTCTCAAAGGAAATAACCACCAATCAACCACCAACAACTATCTGCAAGAAACAGACACCTTTGACACATGGTTTTCTTCTGGTCAATGGCCAGTCGTTACCCTAACTCAGAATCATGATGAAATTGAACGCCAAGCTTCAGTAATCAGCGATCAAAAAGCACCCACAACAGCTCAAAAAACACACTCTGACTTCCAGCGATTTTATCCAACGAGTGTGATGGAAACTGGGTATGACATTTTGCCATTTTGGGTAATGAGAATGATGTTGTTAGGCATCTATTTAACCGGACAAACTCCTTTTAAGGATGTCTACCTACATGGCTTAGTGCGGGATGAAAAAGGCCAAAAAATGAGCAAATCAAAAGGCAATGTCATTAACCCACTTGATTTAGTAGAAAAATATGGAGCTGATGCTCTGAGAATGGCTCTAATGATGAGTACTACACCTGGTAATGATTCTGCCGTCGGTGAACAAAAAGTCAAAGGCATGCGTAATTTTTCTAACAAAATCTGGAATGCCAGCCGCTTTGTGTTAATGCAATTAAGCAATCTGGAAAACACCACAAACCAACAGCTCACCACAGCTGAAAAAGATGGAGACTTTTCAGAAAAACTCCGCGCTATTGCAAAAGAAGTGTCACAACAGTTAGAAGATCTAAAAATTGGTCAAGCTACCGAGACCGTGTACGGCTCATTTTGGCACTGGTTTTGTGATGAATGCATAGAACAACAAAAGCAAGGGCTTTTGTCGCTAGAAGCGATTACACAAGGACTGATTGTCTTTATCCAGCTACTCCACCCTTTCGCCCCATTTGTAACAGAAACGGTTTGGCAGGAGCTGCGAAAAGTTGATCACCCATTCTTAAACAAACAGGTTCGCACAGACGCCTTGATTGCGAGTTCCTGGCCATTTTCATTCCGAGACTAGGGATTTGATATCAGGGACTAGTATATTAACCAGTCTCTGATCACTAGTCTCCGGTTCCTAAGTATGGTGTAATAGATTGATGAGCTCTTTGTTTACCGCTTTTTTTGTTCTACAACTGCTAGTACTCAATGCGTTGCAAGCTTGGAAATTGGTTTGGTTTGTGGTTTTTCGAAAAAAAACGCTCTTCGCTTCTGTCTTGTTCATTATTATCCTGTTCGTTTCACTACTTTTGCTTAAAAATAAACAAATTCAGATTCAGTTTCAACAAGCACTACAACTCCAGCAGCAAGAAGTCTTGCTTTCTCAGATTCAAGCTGAAATCGTTTTTTGGGAACAGCTTTCTCAACAAATCGATAGTGTACATATCTGGTTGAGACTCCACAAACTTTATCACCTGACAGGCCAGTACGAGCTTGCAAAACAAGCATTGCTAAACGCCCAGTCGCTTGATCCCCTTTTAAATTAAATCCCCACAAAAAAACACGAATGCTTTTTCTTCATTCTTTTTTGTCACAAAATTTCGTAGAAGATAGCTTGGTACAAAAAGCCCCGCTGTAGGCGGGGCTAATATATTCAATACACACTGATTACTCTTCTTTTTTGTCGCCTTCACCAGCTTCTTCACTCTTCCCCATCTCTGTAGTTTCAACTTCAGCCACTTCAGTTGAAGCTTCTTCTACCTCAGCCATTTGCTCTAATGCTTGGACTTGCAACAACACCTGATCAGGTTCGATTTCTAGCAGCTCAACTTTTTGTCGATCAAATTCTAACTGGGCAACAGTGAATTCTTGACCAATTTCTGTAAACTGTCCTAAATCAATGGTAAAAGCTTCAGGCAAATCGGTTGGAAGCGCTTCTACATCGAGCTCTTCACGTAACAGAACTGTCATGGCACTGTTTACACTCAACTCGCCAACTAATTCAACTGGAATGGTTGCTACCACTTTCTCTCGCAAGTTAACTTGACGGAAACTCACGTGGAGGTAGGTGCCACTCATAGGATCTATTTCTACTGAATCAACCAACACAGGATGAGCGGTACTCTCCCCTTCCAAGTGCAGATTTACTACACTGGTCTCACCTGCTTCGTTATACATCTTTCGAAAATCTTTGCTCGACACTTGGATAGCAATAGATTCTTTTACATCTCCAAAAATGTTCGCAGGAAGTTGTCCAGCTTGTCGCAGTTGTTTACTTTTTTTACCAAGCAATGTGCGTTTTTGCACTTTCAATTCATAAGATTGTCCAGTCATACATCTCCTTTATTGATAAGACAGACGGTATATTTGAGACGCTTATTGTATCAACAACTTGGGAAAAACACCAGCACTCGATGTGGCAGAGTTATTTAAACTTCACTCCCGCAAAAGCGTGTTGATTCCCAGCGAAGCGAAATACGATCTGATCAGATGACAAACTTGCTTCTGGGGCAACCAGTGTAGGAATTAATGAATTGTGCGCTTTGAGCGATAACGTAAGTGGCGTGTTACCTACCCCAGCTTGCCGCTGCCAAAAGAACGTGAAGGCCTCACCTGCAGATATTGGTGGTTCAGTATAGGTCATCGACACTGTGGTTATGCTTTGAGTAGGTATTTCTATATTGAAACCGATCATTTGATAGTCATTATATTTCTCAATTTTAATATTTGATGTCTCAATAACAACACCATTCACCTCAATTTTCTGCAAAACAGATAAATTCCCCAAATAAATTCTTACATAGTTCGGTACTGGACCCACCGGCCAGACGTCACTCTTGCCGCTGTTTTCATATGTTAATTTATAGTTATATATAGTTTGATCCTCTTTGAGCTCTATATTTTGCTCATGTTTCTTTTTTATAAACTTATTGGCCTTATTAATACCAACGTTGGTATCTAGTTGATATAAAGTCGCAACCCGACACGCTGTGCTTGAAAACTGTGCAGGACAGGGCGGTGTTACTATTTCGCCTGTCCAGGCTAATGTTTTGAAAGTAGTTTGCAAAGCAGGATCTGATGACGTGATTTGAATCTCTGCTTGATCAAAAAGCTTGCGAAAGACATGAAAGGCTGTTGAGTAAGTACTTGGCTCTGCATCTAACAACGCGGAAAACACTGTTGCATAGACATTGGTAAAAAAGTCGGTTACTCCGGTAGTCGTCTCTAGGCTTTCGCGGGCATGAACCAAAATCTTATCCTGTACGTTTTGACTTGACACCACTTCATTTTTCACAGATACATCACCTGTTATCTTCAATAATTCTTGTAAAACAGTTGTGTTCAGCGCTATCACCCCTTGAACATCTCGCCCCGTAGATTTTTCAATAAACCAAGCAATTTTTTCACCACTTTCAGTAAAATCGCCAAACCAGTTGGCATCATGGAGGTAAAGATGCTGTTCTTTGAGTTGAGTGGCCAAATCACTAGGAGCCACCATAACCCCCTGCAATTCTTTATCTAAGCTATCTGCTCGGTGGTACTGGATATCGCCGATTTTGCCATTGTTCATGGTCACTAAAGCGATACTTTGAATAAATCCCCCACTGGGACGAATTTCTTGATTGTCTTGTAGTAATACTGCATATGTTTTGGTCGTCCCTCGAGCTAATAACCTGTCAGCTTGTCCTAGTAGTTGCTGGACCACTAATAATTGTTTTTTTGTTTGCCGTAAGTGGTCTTGAATCGCTTGTTTTTCTTGGGACAAGTCTGTTTCTGGATCATGTTGGTTTTTCAACTCAGCTTCTAGATCACCGGTCATTCTGTACAGTTCATCCACTTTGCCGGTGAGAGATTCCAGGGTTTGAAATGGATCCCCGTCTTGTTTGCCTAGGGTTTGTCCTACCACTTGATGGAGTTCTTGTTGAAGAGCGCTTGATTGACGAGCAATCATCCCCAACCGAGCAGACCACAAAGCTAAAAATCGATGGTTTTCTTCAATCTTTTCAGGGAGTACAAATCCGTAGACTTGAGTTTGAGCAGACAAAAATCTTGATAAGGATTCTAATCTCTTTGCTTGCGAAACAGAAACTGCTTGATTTAAAGTCATCTGTCGAGCCACCGAGTCGGAAAGACGTTGCACCAGCCAAGCATTCCCAACATAAAAAACGCTCAGTATGAAAGGCATACTTGCTATGGTTACGGCAGGAATCCATCGCCGAGAGATTGTAAAATTAGTTCTCTTGAATACTTTGTTTTTTGCCATCGCTTTGGGGGGATGGGTGTGACCTTGCGCATGAGTAACGGTGGCAAACAAGTCAGATATTTTTCGTTCAATTTCTTGATGTTTGACAGTAGAAGATGCTGCTTTACGACGCTCTAGTTCCACCGGGCGAACAACCGCTTTGGGCTGTTTTTTTTCCATTTCATTTAATTTCGGATGAGAATGGTGCGATGAAGAATTTTTGGCAAAAGAAAATGACTCCAGGATTAATTTTGACCTTTTAATCTCAGGTGGCGTATTGACGGGGATGATAACTTTCTTGATTGGTGGCGAAACACTCTCTGGAGGTTGACTCTTCGTCGTTTGTACCACTACGGGCGGCCGGACAATCGTCGCTATCTCCTCTACTCTCTCTTTTTTCACTTTTTTTACTTTGGATTGCAGTTGGGGCTTGGGAATAGAATGTGCAGTTGGAGACAGCGGCGGTTGAGTAACCTTTTCCTTGACCGAGGAGGGTTGAAGAATTTCGGCTATTCGTTCAAGTGGCTCAGGCCCTTCTACCACCACCTTTCGCCACTCTCCGACCAGTTTTGACAACGGCAAAGAAAGCTCCTCAAAAGTCGTGACAGCTAGCTTCTTTTCTTTGCAGAGATGTTGCAGTATTGTCGAGAAGGCAATAGTATGCTTACCAACAAACAACTTTCGCTGGCCACCTCTAGGCACAAGCGATTGCTCTACCACTTGCTGTAGATAATCTTCAAGAGACAAAGGGTGAAAAACTAGTTGTTTTTCTACCTGCTTATTCGCAACTAGGTAATTAATTTTTTCGCGAAGCAAGGAAAAACTGATTGTGGAAACAACATCTGTTTGACAAAAGATACTGGTATATGGAGTGCGCTGCTCAATCCGTTGATAGAGGTGTTGAAAGTATTTCGCACTCCCCTGCCAGGTTGTAACATGTGTCACAAATGGCGCTGGCATTAGTATATATGATAGTTCTCTTCTGTCTTTAATTGCCTGTTGGATCAGTGTTATTTCCTTATTTTCTAGTTCTTTTTCTCCGTCTTCCCACCAAAAAATCTTATACCACTTTTTAGATTGATCAATCAATTCTTTGCTCGCTCTCAGTCTGGTAATTAATTCGACCGTTATTTTTTTTGATTTCCACAGATGCGCAAAGTATGTGGCAATTTCTTGATTGTCACAGATAAAGAGAACAGTGAGCTGTTCATCAATGGCTTCTGTTTGAAAATCTGATCTCATGGCAGGCAATACAAAACACGCCTCATTTATTCAGAGGTACATTCATCATAGCGGAACGATGGAGAAGAGGGAAGGATCGGTGAAGAGAGAGTGAGCATTCAAAACTAGAACTAGGCTTAGTTACCAGCACTATCAAGAGCTTCATTTACCAATCTGTCCGCTTCGGCGTTTTGAGCACGTGGAATATACACAAATGAAACAGGGTAGGGGAGAGACTTGGAGAGGTGTTTCACTTGCTGAACCAAGGGCTTGATGTGTTCGTGCTTCACTTTCCAGCGACCATTGACCTGCTCCACCACCAATTGAGAATCTAAGTGGAAAATTGTTTGAGTAAGTGTTTGATGTTTACTAAATTCCACCAACCATTCAAGGGCTGAGATGAGGGCTGTATATTCAGCCACGTTGTTAGTGGTAATACCAATGGTGCGACCAAATGACTCGATCAGGGCATTTTTTTCATCGAGAATATATACTCCAATTGCCGCATGACCTGGATTACCGCGAGAGCCGCCATCTGTAAAAATCTTTAGGGTCGCCATAGTTATGACTTTAAATAAATGACTAATCGTCGTTGATTACCTTCGCCTTCAGAACGGGTTTCTACTTGGTCATGATCCTTTAGGGTCATGTGGACAACCAATCGCTCATTGGCTGGCAGGAAGGGGAGTGCTTGAGGTTGACTTGTTTCAATTGCTTTTTGAGCATATCTCAGCGCCATTTGTTCTAAGACTCCTTCGCGCTTTTGTTTGTAGTCGTTAATATTGACCACAATTTTTTTGGGGCCAAGGTCTTCTCGAAAAGATAGGGAAATAACTTTTTGTAAACTTGCGATCGTTTCGCCATGATAACCAATCAACATACCGCTTTGTTGTTCATCGGTTTTAAGATTCACAAACACGTGGTCAGGTTGTTCTTCAACTTCCACCACCGGTTCATCTATTCCCATATGAGCAAGTAGTTGTTGCGTAAAATCTGCGATGGATTGTTGCATAATACTCCTTATTTTCGTAACGACAGTCGGTTTTTAAAGTCAACAATATAAGATTTGAGTCCACCTAGGCCAGATACGTAATACTGTTGAACAATACTAAACACGGTGGTGGCAACCCAATACAGGGCAAGTCCTGATTGGAAACGCCATGCAATAAACGCAGTCATAATAGGCATGAAAAAGATCATTTGTTTCTGCATGGTCAT
>CAZULU010000040.1:3655-8726 GCA_964621585.1 uncultured Pseudomonadales bacterium | reverse complement strand
GTGATTGCTAAAGATGTCAATGAGTCTGGAGAAAATGTCCATCAAATCAAACAAGACACCACAGACGGTGCAGTGGCAGGAGCTGCTGCCGGTGGACTTCTCGGAGGATTAGCTGCATTTATGGCTGCCGCAACACCGGTGACTATCGTTGGATTAGGTGCGTTGCTTATTTCTGGACCATTGGCGGCTCTTCTCGGAGCTACAGGTGGGGCTCTTGCTGGAGGGTTAGTAGGCTCCTTAGTAGATCTTGGTATCCCCGATCAAAAAGCAAGAATGTTTGAAGATGCCATCCGTTCTGGAGAAACATTAGTTACCGTATCGGTTGATGATGATAAGTTGGAGGATGTCTATCAAGTCTTTGAAAAACATGGCGCACATGAAGCTGGTGACGTCAAATTACCTAGTACGGCACTATAAGGTAAATAATTACTTATGCTGAATTGCGAGCTTTAATGCTCCATAGACAGAGGGGTGTTCGGGAACTGTTAAGCTGAGTTTGGGATAGCGTACTTTAAAACGGAGCGACAACAACTGTCGAACATACGGGTCAGTCGCTATCCCACCAACCAGCACCAAATCAGTTGGCTCATTGTGCATGTTCAGACGCTTCAACACCGTTTCAACCATGACAACGAGTTCATTGATGGCAGCAGTGACAATTTCGTTGGCACGGGTATCTTTTTTTTCTAACGCAATAAAACAGAGCTTTGCCAATCCTGCAATTTCTGTCTTATTGAGTGGAGGATGATACACCTTGTCTTTTAAGTCACTAATGGAAGCAATATCAAAGTGTTCACACACAAGTGACTCCAGCAATGTCTTGGTACCACGTCCGTCATAACTTTTTACAGCAGCACGTAATACTTGCTGTCCAATATCAAAACCACTCCCTTGATCGGATAATAAGAAATCCATCCCTCCAGTTTTGGCGTGATCTCCTTGCGCATTTCGGCCAAAACAGTTAGAACCTGTCCCAGAAATAAGAGCGACTGCATTTTCCTGGGTTGCACCGCTCTCTAGAGCAATAACAACATCATTTACCAGGACAAATTCTTGAATGGAAAATTCGGAATGCAAGGCTTCCGCAAATAAGCTTTCAGCGCGTTGATGTTCCGAAGGAGTATCCACTCCTGCCAACCCAATCACAACTTTTTGTAAATGAATATTTCTTTGGTCCTTGGTTGCTTCTCTAACAGCTTCCAATAAGTTGGTGACAGCACTTGCTTGAGTTGTAGCAGCCAGACTCATTGGACCACTGGAACCTTTGCCCACAACTTGATCCAATCCATTGGCAAGCCAAACAGTTGTTTTTGTTCCACCACCATCTACTGCTAGATAATATGAAGAGGTTGTTTGCATATGTTATTGATCACCATGTCTATGTAGTATTTGTAACTCTCGGCTTATAAAATAGGATAAGGCAATGCGAATTGCCACAATCATAGCCACGCGGTACAACTCTTCAAGTGATGGTTTCACGAGTGTGGCAAGCGCATCAGAAATAATAAAAAACTCTAATCCAAAGACAATCTTTTGAGCAAGTGTCACTCGCAGTCGCTCCACTTTTCGGACAGTGCTGGTATCAGTATTCCAAGGTTGATACAGGATAAACTGAATGATCGTTAAAATCCCAGCAAAAAACATCACCAACATTCCAATGACTTGGAAAAGTAGTTGAAAAAAAAGAACAATGTCTACATAACTCAACAGCATAATGTGTTTCTTTGATACAGTATGATACAAATATTATCGTGCTAGCATTAGCAGTTATAGACCCTGATTGCTAATCTGGTTTGTTTTTTCAAAACATTGATCGATCAATCCTTTATTCAATCATTCCGATTTCATCAAGTTTATTAATATACATTAACACGGTTTCTACAAAAACAGCATGACTCCAGACCAGCGGTGTCGCAGAGAGCGATTCTCCAGTGTATGGATTCATTTGTTCGGCTAAAACCCCTGAATCCATTTCATGTTCAACTACCCACTGTAATGTACTCTGAACAAATTGTAAATCTTGATCTGAGATAACGGGTCTTTGCAACACGCGCTGTGCTTCCCACATGGTGGTAATAAACCACGGATTTGAAAGGTCCGTAGACTTGAAGTAGTTATCGTGTTCGTACCGGATATATCCGCCCACAGTTGCAGGATTTTTTAATCGCTTTTGCACTTGTTCTTCTGTAGATATAAATAGGGGATCTGTGTGATCCATCATCCCAAAGTACCAGAGCCCAAATAGAGAACTCGCATCCACTGTTTCATCATGAATTACTTTCCCATCCTCAAGGTAAGCAATCCGCACAAAGGACTGGAGTTTGTCACTATAGAGGTACTGCATGGTTGCTTTTTTCAACAACTTGGCTGCATCGCGATATATACGCATATGATTTCTTTTGCCAAGCATTTCCGAAAAATCAGCTGCCGCCATCAAGCCACCATAGACACTGGCACAAGTGTATGTAGAAACACCAATTTTTTCTTCCCACAAATCGTAAGAATGTAAAGGCAGTCCCAAAGCCGTATCTCTAAAATTGACTAAGAAATTGGCCATCTTTTCAATCATGGGTTTATACAACATTTCAATGAACTCAATATCCTTAGTTGCTTCATAGTGCTTCCACAATGCAAAAAGAACAGAAGCCGTTTCATCTTCTTGAATAGGGAGTTGAAGAATGGCATCTTTCAACCACTCTGTTTGCTTCGTCGTTGAGTGCCAAGTAGACCCTAGACTTTGATCTGGTCGAAAACGATGGTGTAAGTAACCATCCGGATGGAGTACTTCCTTACAAAATAGAAAGAATGGTTTTGTCACTTCGGTGAACCCAGCTTTATCAAGAGTGGAAACAATAAATGCTGCATCACGTGGCCACATATAACTATAGTCATCTTTCCCATATACCATCATTTCTGAGTCTGCAGAAGCAATAATACTTCCTCGATTATCCGTGTGTGCCCGGAGAATAAACAGAGAAGTGTCGAAGAGCTTTTTTTGTTCAGGAGTAAGGAGATGTGAATCATACTCGCGTTTATTTAACCAGGCTTGCCAAAATTGTTCAGTAGAGTAGAGCATGGCCTCCGGAGTTTTTTGTTGGACTACCTCGTTGAGTTGATAGGCTTCAGTCAGGGATTTGCCAGCGCAAATCCAGTAATGAATGGTGGTTTTCGCATTTCCCGCACAACGAGTAGAAAATCGGATCACCGAATCAGCTGATCCATGTTCAACTGCATTCTTAGTCAACTCTCCATCTTCAGCATCACGAAAAGAACCTTCTTTGCCTTCAAACTGAAAAGCCCCAACAGTATAATCATCGATACCGTTTCCATCGCTGGTTACTCCATTAACAATAAATACTCGCCGTCCTTTGTAGTGAACAATTGCATTATGGGTAGGATCATAAAAAGCAGTATTACGCTTTTTATTCTCACTAATCATAAACTCTTGACCAAAGAATACGCGCAAATCGACGGCCTCATTGGCATGGTTATAGATGCTCACTTCCCGCACAAAAACATTTGCCTCGTTGTACACTAAGTCTTCCAACACTAGACTAATTTTCATTTGTGTATGCTTACACACGAGTAAACTCACCATTGTTTGTGGTTTATAGCTGAGAGAAATATTCCAGCTTCCATCATCTAACCAAGAAAATTTACCATCAACTTGCACACCTATGCGATGTGTTTTGCCTAAGACATGGTTTTCTAAACCTATGTAGGGATAGTACAGGTCTCGAACAAAACCATATTGATCAAGACATACCATCATGTGACCGTTAGATAAAACAAGTGATCTGGGCATAGTGATACCAATACAAGTGTTACTTTTTAAGTACCGAGTCCAGCCATCTGAGTATGGCTGACTTGGTTATTCTGCTTATGAAACAGCCGTCCTTTTACATCCGCGAGTACGGTTGTAAATCGGTTATACGCATCGAGTGGAGAATCATACGGACTAAAGTAGGCGTGTACATCACCATCATTTGACCACTTGATACACATGTAGTAAAAATGGTCACTAGTTTGGAGACGACGCCAATCCTCAATCAACGCTGGATCTTTAGTAGCAAGTACTTCCTTTTCCAGTTGGTATACGTGACGAATCGTATCATCTTGGAGTTCGTTGCCTAACCAAGCCGATAAATCGCGATCGATATCAGCCCAAGAAATAGGATGTGCAACTTTATAAAAGGGGAGTTGCGTAACGTCTACAGATTGAATAGCATCACTTGGGGTCACAAACTGATTCCAGTCATGTCTTAAAAACTGCTTCACCATATGCTCGAAAAAGGCAAAAATGCCTGTATCTTTCCACTGATGCTCTCCAAATGTCTCAAAGTCCATGAATAAATTAATCAGTTCATCCTCCTTGTAGGAGTTCAACCAATGCACATACGTCGCAGAACTCAGAGGATGTGCATGCCACTTACGATCCGAAAATCGAAATGCAATATCGTCAGATAGCTCGGCATGCTTGAGCAGCAGTGGGATTCGTTTTTTTGTGTAACTTGAGTATAAAGCTGTTTTGGGTTGACCATGTAAGTAGCGGGGAACTGCTTCTGTGAGCATGGCCTTAAAACCCATGTCTGCCACCAAGGAGGCAACGTGATCAGAATAAATCAACTCCGTATTTCTAAATACTGTAGGAAAGCGACCAAATAAAGAGTGCATCAGCCGCATATGTTTCTGCACCTGCACTCGAAACTCCTTTTTGGAGTAAAGACTTGAAAGTGAGTGGTAATATGTTTCTGCTAAAAATTCGACTTGTTTGTACGTTGCTAATTTTTTAAGCAGTGTTATCACTTCCGGTTGATATTGCTGCGCCTGCTCTAAGAAAACACCAGAACACGACATTGTAAATCGAAAATCGGGATGCTTTTGTACAAGCCTCAGCAACAGCTTCAGCATCGGAAGGTATGATTTTTTAGCAACCTTTACAAAGATTTTTTTATTTTCATCTTGCTTGTCTGCAGTGAAATAGCCTTGATCTGACCCAATATCAAACACAGAATACCGAGCGAGTCGGTACGGTTGATGAAGCTGGAAATATAAACAAACTTTAGGCACA
>CAZULU010000040.1:0-3555 GCA_964621585.1 uncultured Pseudomonadales bacterium | reverse complement strand
TGCTTGGCATTTTCTAATAACAACATCGTGTATTGGTCACCATGTCCTGCAACCACAAATAACGCGTTCGGTAACTGGTGCAATACCTGGCGTGCTAGTTTCAAAAAGTACTCAGCCCCTTTTTGCATAGTCAGGCGTCCCATAAATACGACTACCGGACGATCCGGAGCAAACATTTTGCTTTCGACAGGAGGCGCGTCAACAATGCCATTATGAACCACATCAATTTTTTGAGGATCAACTTGATATCGATCTATCAAGACTTGTTTGGTAAATTCACTCACTGCAATTACTCGATCGGCTGCCATCATTCCTTCATACTCGGTATGCGCGATAAATTGATTTCCAAGTCCATTGGGCACTCTATCAAATTCTGTGGAGTGAATGTGCGCAACCAGTGGTTTACCAGTTTTGCGTTTCAGTAACTCAGCCGCCGGATAGGTCATCCAATCGTGTGCATGAATAACATCCACGTTGCCAGATGTCTGGGAGAAGCTTTCCAAAATTGATTGTGCATAATGAGAGACTCGTTGCTCAATCTCTGACTCTGTCAATTTTTTTATATCTCGAGGATTGAAATTTACTGTCGGCAAATGCGGCTGCGGCTCAGCGACAGAATATGCAAAGAACGGCGGTAGCTTGTTATCTCTTGTGGTAAATGACTTTCCGCCGGCTTTTTCGCAAATCAAGACTTGCATGTGATCAACGGGAAGTCCATGGTGATAGGGAAGTGTAAACAGGATCGAAGTATTGGCATCTGACAAAGACTGCGTCAGCCCTTCACACGCAACACCTAAACCACCACTATTATGTGGTGGATATTCCCATCCAATCATGAACACATCCATAGGTGTGGAAGTCATACTGATAGTAGTAAAAGAATATATCCTCTACTAAGTATAGACTGGAGGAAAAACGAAATTCAAGTGTCTATTATGTGTTTTTTGTAAGAAAATTAAAAATTTGTGATCTTATTTTTTACACTGAATGTTCCAGACAAATCGACTTAAAACACTTCAAATCTATAGCAAAATTTAACAATACATTAAGATTGTCAAAAAAATGATCACATGAACTGGACTTGAACACACAAATATTCACTATTATTCACTTTACGAAAACTAGGTTACAATCAAGTCACATATTATTAGCCAGTGCAGATGCTCAGGCACAAGTACACCAATGTGATTAATCATAATGGTTAAATAAGTATGAAAGACCTGTTTCGTAAATTTTCCAACAAAACCTCATCCACAGTGGGTACTCCTCAAGCATTTATCATTGCAGTCTTCATCATCATTCTGTGGGCGTTTTCCGGTCCGAGCTTTGGATATTCTGACACTTGGCAACTCGTTATTAATACCGGAACCACCATTGTGACGTTCCTCATGGTTTTTTTGATTCAGAACACCCAAAATCGAGATGCTAAGGCAATCCACATTAAACTCGATGAGCTCATTCGTTCTGTCGATGGAGCGAGAACAGAACTCGTCAATTTAGAGGATATGTCCGATCAAGAACTGGAATTATTACATCAAGAATTTCGACAACTTCATGATGACGTATTGAAAAAGCTTGATAAGATTGAACAAATAAAAACTGCAAAGAGAGCAAAAAAGTAAACTTGTTTCTATGAAAATATTAATGCTCACACCGTATCTTCCATATCCGCTCTTATCTGGAGGACAAATTCGTACGTACAATTTACTAAAAAAACTTGCAAATAAACATGAAGTGACGCTCTTTGCGTTGATTAAAGAAGAATCGGAACGTCAATATATTCCAGAGCTGGAGAAATACTGTAAAAAAGTTCGAGTGTTTAAACGGTCACGCAAACCGTTCACCTTGCGCAATATCATCAAAACTGGTTTTTCTTCCTTCCCTTTTTTGGTTATCCGCAACTTCACAGCAGAAACAAAACAGGCTGTTCAAAGTGAACTTTCTCGAGAAAAATATGATTTGATTCATGCAGAGACCTTCTACATGATGCCCAATATTCCAGTCACTTCAATACCAATTATTTTGGTAGAACAAACGATTGAATACTTGGGGTACGAAAGTTTTGCTAAAAAAATATTTTTTCCTTTGTTAAAGCCGTTGCTTCAAGTTGACATCGCGAAAATCCGCAAATGGGAAGAGTATTATTGGAAAAGTTGTACCAAGCTTATAACAATGAGTGATGAGGACAAGCAATTTATTGGAAATGCTATTTATGATTATGAAAAAATTGAAGTTGTTTCCAACGGTGTAGATGTAAAGTGGTTTGAGGAAAAAACAAAACAGTTACCTTCACATCCTACTATTCTATTTGTCGGCACATTTAATTGGCTGCCAAATGTTGAAGCAGTCAAATTTTTGGTTCATGAAGTCTGGCCAAAAGTGAAACGACAACTGCCCAACGCACGATTGTGGATTGTAGGGAATGCTCCTACGCCTGAAATCTTCAAGTTTCAAGAAAAAGACACCTCTATCACAGTCACGGGTGGTATTCCTGACATCCGCGATGCTTTTAATGGAGCTCATGTGTTGCTAGCACCGGTCTTTAGTGGGAAAGGCACTCGATATAAAATCTTGGAAGCAATGGCTTCAGAGACACCAATCGTAGCCACATCGACTGCTGTCGAAGGACTCGGGGTTGAACATGGTGTCCATGTGATGGTCGGAGACAGTGCACGAGATATGGCTAAGGAAACAGTCAAACTCCTTCAAGACAAGCAGTTACAACAAAAACTTGCGAAAAAAGGGAAAACCTACGTCATTGAGCATTACGATTGGAAAAATATTTCTCAAAAACTTGATGGTATTTATAAAGAAATTGGAAAATAATATTGTGAAAAACCTCGATCTTTCCATCATTATTCTCAACTACAACACTCAAGATTGGTTGCAAAATTGTCTTGAGAAGATTAATGCTTTTCCACCAAAGAATATTAAAGGCGAAGTCATCGTTGTAGACAATGCCAGTTCTGATGGATCAGTAGAAATGGTGAAAAATAAATTTCCGGCGGTTCGATTGATACAATCGCAAGAAAACGGTGGTTTTTCAAAAGGAAATAACCTCGGCATTCGGAAAGCACTAGGTCGGTACATTATGTTACTCAACTCTGATACTGAGTTTACACCAGATACTCATCTAGAAAAGATTGTATGGCTCATGGATCAAAATCCTGAAATAGGGGTCACTACACCTCGACTCCAACTTCCTGACGGCTCACTGGATCTTGCCTCCCACCGTGGCGAGCCCACTCCTTGGGCAGCATTTACCTACTTTAGCAAACTGGAAAAATATTTTCCAAATATTCCTCTGTTTGGACAGTATCATCAAACATGGAAAAATTTTGATGAGATCCATGAAATCGAAGCGTGTAGTGGTGGAGCAATGATTGTGCGAGCAAGCGCACTCAAGAAAGTAGGATTACTTGATGAAACATTTTTTATGTATGCTGAAGACTTAGACTGGTGTCGGCGGTTTAGGGAACCCGGCTATAAGATCTATTATTACCCATACACAGTGGTTACTCACCATAAGTACAAATCTCGAAGAGGCAACAATAC
>CAZULU010000039.1:0-8740 GCA_964621585.1 uncultured Pseudomonadales bacterium | reverse complement strand
GCGGTGGCAGACTGTTTTCAGAGTCTTGCTGTATTATCACAACATTTAATCTAGACTCTGAATTCCACTGAGAACGAAGTTGAAAGAAAAACAAAAAGCTAATGCTCACCATCAGAAAAACAAACAGGGTAAGCAGCGTAAAAAACTTAATAATAGAGGTGAATTTCGCTGTAGAGTTTACTTTTCTGTTTCGAGAAGCAACTCTTTGTCTAACTTGACGTCGAGAGGTAACGGCAGGTTGCACCTTTTTCTTGGTACGAACAGGTCGTCGTGGTACTCGGACATTGGGCATGATGAACAGTATACCTACTCTGTGACACACTGCAATACGTGCGCTAAATCTTCAGGCAGTGGAGCCGTAAAGGTAACAGATTGTTGGGTAGCGGGATGTGTTAAGGTGATTGACTCTGCATGTAAGAAATGTCGCGGGCACCATACTTGATCGAGCACTACTCGTTTTTTTCCGTTGTACAGTTTGTCCCCCACTAAAGGGTGTTTGATATGTGACATGTGCACTCGAATTTGATGCGTCCGTCCAGTTTTTGGAAATACTCGAACTAAGGAAAAACCTTGATAACTTTTGGTAGCTTTTTTGAAGTTAGCGGACTGGTTTTTGGCAAACGCTTGTTGAAATTGTTCTCTGCTCTCCTCTGTTCTCTGCGCCAATACTTTTTGAATATCTAGATGTGGAAAAAACTGTAACACCTGATATTCCGTCTGACTCGGTCGGCCCATTTCGCGTACAGCAAACTGCAAACGGAATTTGATATTGCGACCGATTGGTAAATCGATCATCCCCTCTTGTGTAGAAAACTTTCCATGCACTAAAGCCAAATATGTTTTTTGTGTTTGACGCGCTTTAAACTGCGCTAACAGATGTTGGAGGGCTTGAGGGTGTTTGGCGATGACTAAAATCCCAGAAGTTTCCTTGTCCAGCCGATGCGCAATCCCTGACCGTTGCAGAAAAATCTCTTCCGGCGTGCCGTATTCTGTTTCACTATTACTCTTAGTATCATCACCTACATCCAACAACTTACTACTTACATCTAATTTTTTTTCAATCCAATCCTGCACCGTCATCTCCCCCACTGTTTGGGCACGATTGACTACAACTCCCGCTGGTTTGTTTATCACCAGCAGATCGTCATCTTCATACACGATAGGAATGTTTGGAAATGTGTTCACTGATCAAGTATTGTAGCAGAAATCGGAGAAAAAGTTGGATGATAATCTCTTCAACCATTCAAATACTATAAACTGTTAAAATTGTTATCTAACAATGAAAAAAATGTGTTATATCTGGTGATATAATAGTTGCTATGAGTAGAGAAAACTATAAGCAGGCAGTTTTTATACATTGCCTAGTAGCAGTCTTCGGATATGTACTCTTCTCCTTTTTCGAAAGTGCTCTCAGGAATTCCAACTTTTTTATGTCTCTTTATATTAATGGTATTACTTTTATTGTGACTACAGCGCTCTTTGATTTTAGTCTACTTGTATCATGGTTTGTATTCACTCTAGCACTGTCAAAAGTAATTCTATCCATAACAAATAAAAATTCTACAAAGTCATTACTTTTTCAATTAATTCAAAGTATATTGTTTACCGCTCTAGGAATCCTCTTAACTATAGTTTTTTACCTTTTGTTCGCTGCAATTTTTGTACTTTTTTATCCGTATTGATTGATCTTCATGCTATTTAAATTTGGAGGAGTTTAGGATTTACCCAGTCTAGGTTTCCAAGGATGGTAAAATACTCTCATGAGAAAAAAAATTTCTAGTTATTTAACAAAACTTCCAGAATGGATGCGGTATGCTCTGGAGGGATATTTTCTCACAATTACTCTAGTGATAGGGTACAACTTCTTCTCATTTGGGCATCTTTTTTTTAATCCTGGAAACAAGATTAATCATGAGCTCTTGTTTACAGGATATATTTATGGTTTTTTTTACTTTCTTTTATATACTTTACTATCTTTTTATTACTTGAAATTTTATTTATTATTAATATTAATAGTAACCATCATTCTGATGACCCTTTTTTCCACATTTAAGAAATACTCACTTGATCAAATAATAATTGTTACTCTACTAAATGTATTTTCAAGTATTCCACTCAGTTTTGGACTAAGTATATTGCTGCTAATAATTACCTTTGTCACATCTATGCTGGTGCTTTTTGTATTTGGAATGATTGATTTGTTGGTATTACGCTTTTTATGAAAAAAGGCTGGAAGATATACTCCCAGCCTTTTTTTGGTTACCGAAGAGAGCGCGTTAGTAGAGTCCTAGCTCCTGAGCAATTTGCTCTATTAGCCAAGGAGCCGGGGAAGCTGCTCCATTTGTTCTCGAAAAGATCTCCCTTCCCATCCTTCTCTGCATAACATCGTCGGGGTAGTCTGAAAAGTGCAATCTTATCTCACCTTCAGTTATTCCACCAACAAAGTCTGCGAGAAATTGGGCGATGTTCGAGATCAAGTCCTCAACAGTTGTAGAACTCCATTGCATGTAATACCCAAAGACGATGTTTCCAACACCTGAGGTATCCATAGCCCTAGAGCCGACGTAATACGTCTGTGACGAACACCCAAAGGTGTTTCTTAGGTGGCCTTCTACCAACATTCGGAATGTATCGATCTCCGCTCTTACGCCCGAAAACTTGAAGTCATCGGGGACAAAGTACTGAACAGCAAAGTTATATTTTGCTGCTTGATTTGGTAAACCCAAATACACCGAGCGAAACCTCGATACTTCAGCAGCAACGATCTCTGACCCGTTCACAATCAGGCATGTACCATTATGTACAGTGACATCCAAGTTGTATGTAACTCCCCAGACATCATAGTACACAGATGTACGAGTTGTAGATCCACCACCGCTGGTGCTTCCGCCTCCACTCACCGGCAGCAGATCGTACAGCTGTCGATGATCGACTTCGCGGATGTAACCCGTTTTGCCGTTGTAGCTGACCTGCCACCAGACCCAACCATCGGCACACGTGGGGCCAGCGATAATGCGAACCTGCTCACGAATCGCCACACGCTCCACCACGGAGTAGTTATTCCCAGCGCCGGATCGCATGATTGCCGGATCGGGCGTGGTGTCATTAACCCGAGCGGTACTGCCAACGCTGAGACGACTTAGATTGGTTGGACAGTTTCCTCCCCCTGTGTTCCCACCATTATTGCTCGGTGGTTGATTAGGCTGTGACTGTGAGCCATTGACAGGAAGCAAATCGTACAGACGACGATGATCTACTTCACGGATGTAGCCGGTTCTACCGTTGTAGCTAACCTGCCACCACACCCAGCCGTCGGCACACGTGGGGCCTGCGATAATGCGAACCTGCTCACGAATCGCCACGCGCTCCACCACGGAGTAGTTATTCCCAGCGCCGGATCGCATGATTGCAGGATCGGGCGTTGTATCATTAACCCTAGCGGTAGCGCCAACGCTGAGACGACTCAGATTGGTTGGGCAATTTCCACTGCCACCAGTGTTTCCGCCCCCATTGTTGTTCAGGCGTGGCGTGGCTGTCGGTTGTTGCGGTTGTGAACCCCCACCTCCGTTATTGCCTCCTCCACCATTGTTTGGCGGAGTGGTCGGCAACGCCGGTGGCGTAGGTGGTACGTATTCCGCCGTTAGTTCGACCCATACACAGCTTCGAGCTTCATTCGCCCACTCACCTTTGGTCACACCGAAACAGATTTCGTACCAGCCCGGTGAGACATTCGCCGTATTCCACGTTGCAGAATTCGTCCCCATGCTCGATTCACCCCACGGTGTGGTCCCGATATAAAACCGGCTGGCACGAGGCGAACACTGATTCGACGACCCTGCAAACTGAAGGGTTGAACCGACTTGCGCTTTCCCCGGTGAAACCGAGAACTGCTCAACTCTGCACTCTTCGCTTCCCGTCTGATTCGTATATACGTGGAACGATTTACAGGAACGGTTCGCCCCTGACCAGTCAGTGTTACCACGTGCCACGAAACATACCTCGTACAGACCAGTTCCAAACTCCTCAGACTTAAATGTCTCTGTCTGATTAGTGGTCCCGATCTCAGCCCGAGGCTGCCCATTGACTTCGAACCGAACGGTGCCGCAAGTGGACTTACCATCAAGGAACTTGTGGGTTCCCAATGTAATATTCCCTTCGGGAGTGGCGACAAAACTGGTGATATCACAGCCACCGGTACCAGCCATGACCTGACTTTGAGGGAAAACCATGATGCCCAATACGAGCATCCCGATGAGAAGTACGTACTTCTGCCAACGGTTCATCTCTTTTTATCTCCTGAGATGTATCGGTCAAAAACCATCCTCGTCAAATGACCACGATGGAAAAAAAGATTGAGATACCTTCAATCCTCATCTCCATCGCGGTCACACACTCTCTTCACTTGGTAATGTACAAAAGATATTTCGCCAAAAAAAACGCGGTTGCAAAAACCGCGTGGCAACATATCTTCCTAGAGGGAATTATATCAAAAAGGAAAGCCTATATCAAGAAATTATGAGCTGATGTATTCCGTGTTTATTTACTACTAATCCTAGTATCAAGTCCCCGATCCCTAAGATTACTGCACTACTTCTTGCCATTGATACATAGATCGCTTCATTTCATCTGGCAGATTGAGTAAGAAATCAGGGCGATATTTGATCAACTCTACAGGAGCTTGACCATTGTAGCCGGACTGAGTAGCTCCATCATTAAAGTCTCGCAGAAAGCGCACCCCATTGTGACCGACAAACGTTCCTTCACCGACAAACTTACAATCTCCTCCAGTTGGAGTTCTGCCTGCCACCGTCAAAATTTGGTCAGCCACAAACACACCCTCTACTACTCCATCAGTTCCTTGGTAATTAGGTTGACATACTGTACTACCAATCGTGATGTTGCCTTTGACGATGAAAGCCAAGAAACTCCCAGGATCAACATTGATGGTATTGTTGATGGTCAAATTACCATTCACAAAGACAGTTACTTTACGACCGCCTGTGACGTTCCATGCAGAGCTAATCACGCCATCGCCTTGTTTGTAAAATGCTTTTTTACCATTACTTGGACTGGTGGTGAGGTAGTTTAAGGTAGAAGTGCCCCAATCCTGCACTGCTGCGGTGGCATCTACCATCGAGTATAAGCGCGCAAAGTAGTCATAGTTCTCTGTGTAGCGAGTCATTCGAGTACCCAGCGCCTTATAGTTGGGTGTATCTTCACGAAGGTTATCATCTTGGGTCCCCACGTTCTGATACTTAGCGTCTATCACTCCGCCCCCGGTCACTACTACTCCACTTGAATCGGTCAGCGCTGCTGTGAGTCGACGAATAAGACGAGGTAAACAAACTGCTGGACCTGCAGCGGTACAGGTATCCACAGGGATTGGTGAAAAGACAGCGTTGGAAGTTGTGCGCCCTGCATAAATACTTCCACCCATCACTTGCCACCACGGGTCGCGGGTTTGGGCAGGGTTGTAAAAGAATTTGAGATCCATATTTGGTGAGGAGGCAGCGAGATATTCACATCCGCCAGGACATTCACAGGAGTTCAGAGGATCATTGGAATCGAGTCGCAACCGATGATTGCCTGGAGGTAGCGATAAAGAAAATGTGCCATCTGCTTGTACGACTGCCGTTGTTCCATTAAATGCACCACCTACTACCACTACACGCTCACCATCAGATGGCGTAACAGGGGTACACGTTCCGGAGGCAGCAAAACAGCCATTGGCATTGGTGCCGGTTCCTGGTGCTCCACCGTTGGCGGAAGGTGCCAAACACAGCCTTCCTACTATACGACCATTACTCACTGGCACGGCCACATTACATGTCCCCGTCAATCCAGTTGGACCAGTGACGGTAGCAGTGGCAGTTACCGTCGTTGAACCCCCGGTCAGTCCACCCGTTACCACTGTTTGGTACGGGGCTGAAGCATCACTCGCCGGTGATACACTAGCAATGGCGGTATTAGCTGAAACGTACTGCACATTGGTGACAGTTCCATTGGTCGGTGTGACCGTAGTAGCCAAGGCAGTGCCTTGTCCTTGGCGAGTACTGACGCTGGTCGGTGACGCAGCTATCGTACATGTCGGAGCTGGATACACTACATTAAATCGTCGGTAGGCTGACCAAGCAGACATTGCAGAACATGTTTGTTGTTTAGCACGCACCGTAATACGGTATTTAGCAGGAGTGGATGTATTCCAGAAATATTTGGTGTTATTTGTTTCTGGTGTCGCGAGGAAATGGAAGCGTTGAATTTCTGCCCACGGCGCTGAGTTATCTAGTGGACGACTCTCAATCGCAACTTGAAAACGATAAATTGCCGGTTGATTGCTGACTCGAAATTCGACGGTGGCTTGACCGGTGACTGGATCAATATTATATTCAGCAACCCCATCAGGACTCAGATCTTGGGGTCTGCGAATAATCGGGACAGACATCGACGGAACACCGTCATCTTGGCCACAGTAGCCTCCACAGCCATTTGATTGGCCACAGTATGGAGAACCACAAGACGGGGTACATCCGCCTCCACACCCACCACAGTCTGTACAACAGTTGGAATTGGTTTCACCTGATTCACAAACGTTATTACCACAAGTAGTACCTGGCGGTGGTGTCGTGCCCGGGTTCATAAGACCACAGTAGGCGGTAGAAAAGGAACAGCGGCAAGTACCATTTTGAATGCTACAAGAATCTGACGAAGTACATCTACCAATATTCGTTGAACAAGATGGATTTGAATTTACATCAGTGTTACAAGGATCCCAAACTGTATTTAAATTCCATCTATGATCGCAATCAACAACATTACCGGAGGAATCCTTAATATCATAACATTGGTAAACGTCGACTTTAACTTGGGGCCAGCATTGTGTTTGAGCAAATACTTGATAAGGCAAAACACTCGAAATGACAAAGTAAACGACTCCTAAGAAAAATGCGAATAAAAATTGACGAAGGTTCATAGGTTTAAGAAATCTACTTCTCAATATTAACAAATAGCTCATCAATTCGTAATAACCACACACTATTAAGTGTTAAACTTTTCCTCTCACTCAATAAAAAAGCCCTCACTTCATCAACAGTAGTTGGTGACAGAGTGGATAAACGAGCTATACAGTATGAGTATTCTTCACGCTTCATTTGATTTCTCATTTGACAAAGATAGTTTTGCTGATCTTGAGTGAGCTCCGAGGTATAATTAGCTAAAGTTAAACTATAGTACTTGCCTTCCTGAAAGTAGTTTTGAGAATCTTCTGGAAAAAGATAGTCTTCATATGCATTGTAAAATGGCATGACAGTGCTAACGTTTAACTCCTTAATACTGTCATTCATGTAAACAAGAAATTGTAATTCAAGATTAATTAACTCTTGGTCTCTAATCGATACAGGCACAAATTTTACATTCTCTAAGTAGAGTCCAACCATACTCGCCCACTCTATTTCTTGATTATCAATAACTATATTTTTATTCTGCTCAAAACGGGCTACAACGTCTTTATTAAGGTTATGCGAGGGAAATAGATACAATAAGCTATTGCCTGAAAATTGATATACAGAAGCCAATAAGCTTAAAGTAAAAACTGTTCCAGCTAGGAGTATCGCAAGTAGTAGTTTTTTAGGCATATGCAAAAAAATAGTCTACTTTTATAGTAGACTATTTCTGCTTTTTAATAAACATCTATCTTATTATTGAATGTGGGAAAGATTTCCAAAAAAGTACTCTCTATTAGGGTCAACTGTTCTTTGGCCATTAATTATCTGTTGGATTTCAGCAGCATCGGTGGGAATTGAACCATTACCTAGTTGCATTCTTAATAATTGGACATTAACAAATTGCTCTGCTGATCCCCATCTTCTTTTCAGATTTGAAGGGAAAGTTTCATACTGTTGTGTCCAGCGTTCGACTGCTGTATTAGGATTTACTCCGACTAACCTGCCAAACTCTATTCTATAGTTCCAGCTATTATCATATGTTTGAACATTAATTTCTTTACTTCCAACCCCATAGTAATCATCAACGAATGCATTCAGAGTTCCACCGCTTCTCAGCCTAACAGAAAAGTGAATTCTATTTAAGGGAACTCCATCAACCGTCAACATTTCTATTCGCTCAATCTGTGCGCCATCAATGATGAATGATTCCCATGTACCCATTTCTTCATTCATCTCCCGACTAGAAAATGACGGATAAAAGTTAGATGCAGTATTTGTCCCTTTGTCCACACCATACGAGATAAAATCTCCTTGTGCAGCACGAACGTCGCTAAATTGTGAAAGCAACCCACTCTCTGGATCAATGCCAGCTTCAAGCAATGCAGCACGCTCAGGAGAAATCAATCGTGCACTCTCTGGGAATTCCCAAGATGCTGGGATAGTTTGTGCGGGAGTTACGGTTTCTGCGGTATTTGCGGGAACACGAATATTGCCAGTCACAGCCACCCAACCAATACGCCCATCAGCAGTTTTGACTTGAAACCAATCATATCCACCAGCATTGACTCTGTTGGCCTGACCATTTTGGTATTGAATTTCGAGGACTCCACTACTCTGCTCAGTTAGCAGATTTCCATTGGCGTTATGTTCTGCACGCACACGAGCTACCCCAGTCACTTCAATCACTGCCGGAGTACGCACTTCAGCGATACGCTGTTCAGGAGTAAATTCTGCGCCTAATGCGCGGAGAAACTCATCTCTGTTATTAGGATTCACTAAGGTAAATGTTGGATTATCTA
>CAZULU010000038.1:7721-8858 GCA_964621585.1 uncultured Pseudomonadales bacterium | reverse complement strand
GTCTATAATATGCCTAATGATATTATTGCTCTACTTGGTCGCTTTAAATATCGCTTTTCATACGGTCAAAACTTGATTGCACATACTCTTGAAGAAACCAAAATTGGTATCAAATTAGCTCATGAAGTGGGTGCAAATGTCGAAGTCGTCAAACTTGGTTGTTTACTCCATGATATTGGAAAAGTTATTCCAGATGCAGAAGGCAGTCACGTCGAATTGGGTGTAAAGTTATTAAAGAAATACAAACTTCCTAAACCAGTTATTGACGCAGTGGCACAACACCATGAAGATGAACCATTTAGTGGTGTCGAACAAGTCTTGGTGTACATCGCTGACGCTATCTCAGGGGCTCGTCCTGGTGCTCGGTACGAAAATTATGACGAATACGTCGCTCGTTTAGAAAAACTTGAAGAAATTGCTACTTCTTACGATGGGGTGGATCAAGCATATGCAATTCAGGCTGGACGAGAAGTTCGAGTGATTTTGAATCCAGAGCGTACTAAAGATGACGATGTGATCGCGTTATCACACACGATTAAAGATCGTATTCAGAATGAGATGACGTATCCTGGTACGGTCACTGTAACTGTAATTCGTGAATCCAGAGCAATGGATGTAGCGAAATAGAAACTGGAGACTCGATATCTGAGATTTGATAATTGAATAAGAAACCCGCTCATTTGAGCGGGTTTTTGATATCAAGAGGTTAAGTATCAACAATTATAATTTCGCTTTTTCTTTTAGAGGTTTCCACCACCATTCATTATCTCGATACCACTGAATTGTTTTTTCTAAGCCTTCTTCTAAGGTAACAGACGGTTCCCAACCTAATTCTGTATGAAGCTTCGTCCAGTCAACTGAGTAGCGTCGATCATGACCTTTACGATCCTCAACAAATTCAATCATCTCTTCCCCTTTGCCCATTAAATCTAAAATCAAGTGGACAACATCAAGATTGCTGAAATCTTTCACTACTCCACCAACCAAAAATGTGTCTCCGTTATTGCCATTGAGTAAGACAGCAGCAATCGCTCGACAATGATCTTCAACATATAACCAATCCCGAACATTCAAACCATCACCATAGACTGGAACTTTTTTATTTTCCAATAAGTTGGTAATTGCGAGAGGAAATAG
>CAZULU010000038.1:0-7621 GCA_964621585.1 uncultured Pseudomonadales bacterium | reverse complement strand
GCATACGTTAGAGCATCGAAGTTTACGATATCACCATCTTGGTTCTGCAACCAATATCGAATAAAATTTGAGCCAATAAAGCCGGCTCCACCTGTAACAAAAAGTTTCATAGACATTCCTTACTGTTGAGGTTGGTAAGGACATACTTTACGAACCTCAAGTAATGTATTCCGAACATTCTGAAATTTTGTGAAATAATATCCTGATACTAAACCCAATAAAATCACAATTCCCACTAATCCACGAATGATCCATACGGGCGCTAAGGGGTAATAATGGGTTGGAAGTTTATCCTTTTCGATCATACTGTTGCTTTATCAGTTACGCTGCTTTTTGGATAGTATATTTCTTGCGCCAAATAATCTTGGAGTAAGCAAAAAAGTTCCAAAACATTCCTACTAATATTCCGATAACAGCATAGAAGAAACCGGTATCGAATGTCGCAAAAGGCAAAACGATAACTGGGAACAATCCAATATATCGCTCTCCTGCTGTTGCAATCACAAACTGAATTAATATAGATCCTAACGAAGCTGCATTGAACTGTGCAAATTTAATCGGGATCTTGAGCATTGTTAATCTGCGATCAGAAAAAGTCCAAAAGTTATTGAGAATAAAGTTCCATACCACAGCAGTTTCTACACTAAATAAGTATGCTATCTGGTACTTAGTCAGTACTCCTAACTGATCAACAGGTACTAATAGCCGATAAAAGTGTAAGGAAGTTAGCTGTACAAACGCACCCAGAGCCCCGACCACTGCAAATTTGAACAGTCGCATTTCTGATAATTCCTTTAGCCGAACTTTCAAGATGTACAAGAGTGTATTCTTGATATATTCAGCTCCTAATTTAGACTCTCCATGTGTCCTATCAACAAAATGAATTGATACTTCAGCAATTTTAAAACCCTTTCGCACAGCTTTGTGTAAAAAGCCTATTTGAAAAGTGTAACCAGAAAATCGCTCACTTGTCAGCTCATCTTTTACTGCCTCATAGACTGTTTTGCGAATAGCTCGGTAACCAGTGGTCCAATCTCGGATTTTGAAATCTGTCAGCACAGTCATGATAATGATATTGCCAAAAACACTTAAAAATTTGCGATGCCATCCCCAGTCTTGAGGGATACTCCCTCCCTGAATATATCGAGATCCTAACACCATGTCATACCCTTCATCTAATTTTTTTAAGAAGGCTGGGATACGTTTAGGGTCATGAGAGAGGTCTGCATCAAATTCAAACACGACATCTGCATCCATGCGATTGAAAGCCTCGTTCATTCCCTTTAAATACGCTCCACCTAGACCTGATTTCTTGGGATTGGATAATAGATGAACAAAGGAATTACCTTTAGAATACTCTGTAACAATTTGACCTGTTCCATCTGGAGAAGAGTCATCCACCACCAAGACCTGAACATTCCAATGATCAGGAATAAGTTTTCTTTGCTTGGCAATTTCCCCTAAAGTTTTTTCAATGTTATCTGCTTCGTTAAAAGTGGGGATAATGATGACGGCCTTTTGCATAAAATCTTTGTGATTGTTCTTTCTAGTTCATCTTTTGACAAACTATCAATTTCTTATCACTCTCTTGGTGATATAGATAATGTCTAGCTATTTGACTCGGTTTCGAGCTCTGCTGCCACCATAAGTGTAACAAGCTCTTCAAAACTAGTTTTTGGTTCCCACCCTAGTTTTTCTTTTGCTTTTGTCGCATCTCCAACAAGCAGGTCAACCTCTGCAGGTCGATCAAACTTTGGATTGTGCTTATAAACACTTTCCCAGTCATCGATACCAGCAGCTTTACAGGCTAGTTGCAAAAATTCTCGAACAGAGTGTGTCTCACCAGTGGCAATAACAAAGTCATCTGGCTTTTCTTGTTGCAACATCAACCACATTGCTTCCACATAGTCTTTGGCATATCCCCAATCCCGTTTCGCTTCCAGATTTCCGAGCTCAACGTGACTTTGTTTACCAAGTTTTACTCGAGCGACAGCATTGGCAATTTTACGTGTTACAAATTCTAAACCACGACGAGGAGATTCATGATTGAAAAGAATTCCTGATACGGCAAACATATCAAATGATTCACGATAATTGACAGTAATCCAGTGGCCGTACACTTTTGCCACTCCGTAGGGAGAACGAGGATAAAAAGGAGTTGTCTCCTTTTGTGGAGTTTCCACTACTTTTCCGAACATTTCAGAACTTGAAGCTTGATAAAATTTTGCTTCGGGATGTGCCAGCTTAATTGCTTCCAATACTCGAGTAACTCCCATTGCAGTAAATTCTCCTGTAAGCACTGGTTGTTCCCAAGAAGTTTGAACAAAAGACTGGGCAGCGAGGTTGTATACTTCGTCTGGTTTGATGTTTTTAATGGCATTGGTTAATGAATGCTGATCCACTAAATCACCTGAGATCAATTCAATATCGTGGATAATATGCTGAATGCGCTCAAAGTTTTGCGTACTGGTTCGACGAGTCAAGCCATACACTTTATAGCCTTTTTCCAACAATAACTCTGCCAGATATGAACCATCTTGTCCTGTAATACCCGTAATGAATGCTGTTTTTTGTGACATACTTTTCTATTTGTACTAATTTTTAAGAATAATTACTATTTATTTCTCCACTCATCTAGAATGCGCTCTAGTGTTTGCTCAATTGCAATGACTGGTTTCCAGCCAAGTGTTTTCAATTTAGTGTTGTCGGCAATAGCCACAGGAACATCTAATGGTCTGACACGATTTTGATCTATCTCAATCTGTATAGTTGCACTTGAATAAGAACACATCTTATCAAGAATTTCCCGCATGGAATACCCTTGGCCACTCCCAACGTTGTACACTTCCCCCTTCGTGCCCTTTTCTAACAACCTAATATACGCTTTTACGACATCTTTTACATCAGTAAAATCTCGAATGGAATCAAGATTTCCAACTTGAATGCTGTGTTGCTTTCCTCGCTCAATGTTAATTATTTGTTGGGCAAAGGCTGGTACAGCAAAATCTGTAGTTTGACGCTCACCGATATGATTGAACGGTCTCGCTCGCACTATATCTAAGTCATACGAATATACGTACGAAAGAGCTAACAAGTCTTGGGTTACCTTGGAAACAGCATAAGGATTAGCTGGGTTAAGTGGAAAATCTTCACTGATTGTTAATTCTTGATTTGAGGTATTAAATTTGGGTTGTGGGATAACTCCATATTCAGCACCACTCCCAATCACCAATGTTTTAGCTGTTGGAACATGGGTCTTAATTGCATCTAAAACGTTCAACTGTAGGGAGATATTATTTTGAAAAATTTGGGCAGCTTTTTCAAAGCTATCCCCAACAACCGCAATTGAGGCTAAATGAAAGATAACTTCTGGCTGTATAGACTCAAACAGATCTAATGTTTCGTCTCGATTAGAAAGATCTGCTTTAAGAATGTGATCATTATCAAGTAATTCTCCAACATAGTCTCCCTTGCCAGAAAAACTCGTCACATAGACTTGGGAATATCCACGGTGGAGTAATTCCTCAACTAAGTGGGAACCCACAAAGCCTGTTCCTCCAGTAATTAGAATTTTTGAGTCAAGTGAAAAAGCCATAAGAAATCATCCTTATACATCGCATGCAGCTTAACGCCCCACTCCAATATATTGGTATCCTTGTTCGATCATTTTTCTTGGATCAAATTGATTTCGTGCATCAATAAATACTTGCCTTTTTTCTGCTTTGGTCTTAGAAAAGTCAAACTCTACAATTTCTGGCCATTCAATTAAAGCCATAATGATGTCTGCATCTTGAACAACTGCTTCAATATCTGGAAGTTGAGTAAAGTTCTCTTTTATTGCCTGTTCATTATCAACAGACATCTGAAAATGTGCCATCGGATCAAATGCTTTTACGATAGCCCCCTTTGCCAATAAGTATGGTATTACTTTTGTACTAGGAGCTTCTCGAGTATCATCCGTATTGGGTTTAAATGCAACTCCCAATACAGCAACCTTTTTTCCATCCCAACTTGATACTGTTTTTTCATATTTGTCTAATAGTCGATATATTCGCTGCTCATTGAGTTCACTAATTCGATTCATCAGATTATGAGGTTCATCAACCGCTCGAGAATAGGCAGCTAATTCTTTCACATCTTTAGGAAAACATGAGCCCCCATATCCAAATCCAGGATACCAGTAGTGCTTGCCGATACGTTTATCCTCACCAATAGCCCGAATGACCTCGGTAATGTCTGCCCCATTCTTCTCACACAAATCTGCAATTTGATTGATAAAGGTAATGCGAGTAGCCAAATAGGCATTGGCTGTGTATTTAGCCATTTGTGCTGACTCAGGTGACATCTTGAGAATAGGAGCCTGTAAAGGCTGGTGGAGTTCTGACAACTTTTCAAATACATACTCATCATTGGCACCGATTACTATTCTGTCAGGGTGAAGTGTATCTTGCACAGCGGAACCTTCTTTAAGAAATTCAGGGACTGACGCAGTATAAAACTTTGTTGAGGTCAATCCTTTTATTTTCATTTCAACCTTCTGGTTAGTTCCAGGTTGGACGGTACTTTTCACAATAACAATCGCTTGCTCTTTTAAGAAAGGGGCAGCGCTTTCAGCTGCTGCTACTACAAATCGCAAATCAGCTTGGCCATCAGGAGCTGAAGGGGTTCCAACAGCTATCATAATGACGTCTGAGTTTGACACTGCTTCCTCATATGAGGTAGTGAAATGTAGTCTTCCCGTCTTAAGTTGTTCTGCAACTAATTCTTCTAATCCTGGTTCAAAAAAAGGGATTTTGCCATGTTGTAGTGAATCAATTTTGTTCTGATCAATATCTAACCCATATACTTTATTACCAAAAGAGGCAAATACCCCTGCAGTCACTACACCGACAAAACCTGTACCAATTACTGTGAGAGTCATATATTCCTTTGTTTGAGGTAACTACAAAAATCTTTTCTCAACCGTTTTTTTTTAATTTTTGTGATAAAATTTAGGACTGAAAAAATACGCAATAATATTATGTTAGATGATACAATCATATCATGCTCATCCACATTCTGACACTATTTCCAAACATGTTTGATGGCCCTTTTCAGGAGTCAATTATTAAACGTGCGCAGAATAAGAGTCTTCATGATGGAAACCCACCTCTCACTCTTAACGTTATTGACATCCGTCACTTTACCACAGATAAACATCATACTGCAGATGCTCGTCCATATGGAGGTGGGGCTGGGATGGTAATGAAGATTGAGCCTATTCATAAGGCATTACAATCTATTGGAGTGGAAAAGGGGCAAACAGATAGCAAAATCCTGTTAACTTCAGCAAAAGGACGACTCTTTACCCAACAAGTTTCTCGAGAGTATTCAACACTCAAACAGCTAGTTATTATATGTGGACATTACGAAGGAGTAGATCACAGAGTAGCAGAATATTTAATTGATGAAGAAGTG
This sequence comes from uncultured Pseudomonadales bacterium, assembly GCA_964621585.1. Lineage (GTDB taxonomy): Bacteria > Patescibacteriota > Microgenomatia > UBA1400 > PJMF01 > CAZULU01. The sequence goes on along the minus strand of CAZULU010000038.1, from coordinate 2,164 downwards.
CGTATTGGTGATTATGTGTTAACCGGCGGTGAACCCGCGGCTATAGTCATGACCGACGCGATTGTACGATTACTTCCAGGTGTTTTGGGAAACGATCAAAGTATCATCACTGAATCCCATTCCACGCCAGGATATTTTGAGCATCCACAGTATACTCGACCTGAAGTCTATAACGGTTGGTCAGTCCCCCAAGTGTTACGGTCGGGAAATCATAAGGATATAGAAGACTGGAAGAAAACAACAAGCAAGAGCTAAATTAGAACACAACAATTTCTCGTAACTTTTCAACATTTAGTGCTGTGTTTTTCTGATATGGACGCTGGGTACGCTCTAAATATTCTTTCAGGCTTCCCGGCTTCACCTCTCCTGGCAAATCAAACTTTTTTTGCACCCACAACGCAAACTTATAATCGGTAAACACAGGTTCTGTGGTGGAATGAAACACACCACTGTTTTTCTGCAAAACGAGTTGATGAAGAATGGACGAAAAGGTCTCAATCTTGGTAGGAGTAAATGTGTGATCTATAAACATTGGAGGGAGTGTTCCTTCTTCCAGTCCTTTTTTAACCCGATGGAGTATATCAAGTTTAGGAAATTCGTCATCACGATATGGCTGATCTATACGCAAAATTGTTGCTGTAGGAAGAATCTTGTCCACTTCTTCTTCGGCCCAGGCCTTAGTTTGTCCATACCATTCTATAGGATTAATGTTGTCTGTTTCTACGTACAAACCTTCTTTCTCCCCGTCAAACACGTATGCAGTCGAAATATGAATCAAGTGTTTCCCAAATTCTTTACACGCTTGTGCAATATTTCTAGTGCCAACTACATTTACTTTGTAGGTAAGTCCTTCTTTATTACCTTTCTCTTCATTTGCTTTATTGACATCGGTAAACGCGGCAAAATGAACTACTACTTCAGCCGGATTCGACTCAAACGCTTTTTTGACGCTCTCAGCATCCGTAATATCAACTCCTGACGATAAATCAAGGTTAGAAAACTCATAACGATCTGAGAACATATCTACAAATTTTGAACCAACTAGTCCGGAAAGGCCGGTGCCGAGAAGAGATTGTTTCATGGGTAGAAGTGTAAAAGGAAAATTGCTAAAACACAAGCCAAAATCTATTTAGAGAGTTAGCAAAAATAAAATGGTAGTTCCCAAAAGCGAAGCAAAAAGATACTCCTTCACAATATTTTGGGTGATATGTTGGGATTTGACATGTGCAAATACCCCCCAAGAAAAATAAGAAAATCCCAGAGAGACGGAGAGCATTCGCAAAGCATTTTTATCTGGCCATACTACAAAAAAAAGTATGACATGCAATAAAAGTACAAAAAGCAAAATAGTGTATGCAACCTTGTGTCGAGTAACTTCGTATAACATATGTTTGATTTATCAACTATTTTTTCAAATCTCTATTAATATTTACATCCTGCAACTTACTTCTTACCTTGGTGTATTAGGCAATCACACCCCCTCTAAACAATAACACTAGGAAAAAGATGGTCATGAATAACATAAAATGGGCTGCATTTTTGCCTACAAATCGCACTGTTCCACGATGACCAATCACAATCGTGTCATACAAGAGTACTGAAATTAACACCATTAACAACGCTAAGAAAAATGCTTTCATCAAATGAAGAGGAGATAATAATACTGGTGATTCTCCTTGTGATAACCGGCCCATTACGGAAGTTGCTAATACTTCTCTGTTTGATTCCGCTTGCGTTAAGCTTGCAAAATGCATAACTTCAACAGGTTCATCAAATGACTCAACCACTGGTTGAATTTCTTGCTGAATCTCCTCTACCACAACTCGCTCTTTTTCGGAATTGACTTCTGCCGGCAACTCAACAACCTGCTGAGCAGAATCTCCAATCGCAGCGACGGTGGTTGTATTTCCAAGTGTGCCAAACATCTGCACTACCAATGTAGTCTCAACTCCATTTAGCTTCCCATTTACTACCGCAATACCAATGTCTTGATATTTCGGATTAATAATATTATCTCTATGTGTTGGTGAATTCATCCATGCCCTCATCATGTCATCTGTTTCCATAAAGTCTCGCGCTAAATTCTCACCAGCGACTGTATATCGATAACCCACAGCTTTCATAAAATCCCAAGGAGCTTTGCCCGACGGAGAAAAGTGTGCCC
>CAZULU010000037.1:0-8885 GCA_964621585.1 uncultured Pseudomonadales bacterium | reverse complement strand
TGGTGTTGCTCCGTTATTTTGGATCCTTTACCTACTACATTTTGAATTGAAATATCAGTGATACGTATCGCTTCGTGTGCCTCTTGAGCATTCTTTGATTTGGTTGCAAAAAATCGTGGCTGTGCTGGTAAATACGGTTGACCAAATGTCGCTTGGATGTAATTTCTCGCCATATCCATCGACTGCACAGATAAATTCACAGAGTCTGTACGATGGTAGGTAATCAAACCTTCTTCATACAGTTGTTGCGCTAACGTCATAGTTTGTTTACTGGTAAACCCTAAGCGTGTGGCAGCACTTTGCTGGAGTGTTGATGTCGTGAACGGTGGCAAACTCGCTCGACGACGTTCTTTGCGCTCCACACTCTTTACCGCATGAACGGCACGAGGTAATCCATCAACCATATCTTTGACATCATCTTCTTTGGTAGGTTCGTATTTTTTTCCGTTGACTTCAATGACTCTCGCCACAAACATCGTTTCGGGAAAATCTACAAACTCCACTGTTCCTTTAGAGTTCTCTTTTGTAAACTTTTGCTTTTCTACAGAATTCGCAGTGTCTGCCGAAAATAGCACATCGACTTCCCAATACTCTTCCGGTTTAAAGGCTTCAATTTCGCGCTCACGCTCTACAATTAGTCGCAAGGCTACAGATTGCACCCTTCCTGCTGAGAGCCCTCGACGAATCTTTTTCCATAGTACTGGAGACAATTTGTAACCAACCAAACGGTCTACGACACGGCGGGCCTGTTGGGCATCTACCAGTGCCATATTGAGTTCTGCAGGATGATCAATCGCATGTAATACAGCACTTTTGGTAATCTCATGAAAGGTGGCTCGCACAAAAGGATGTGTCTTCTCCTTTGACTTTTGAGAAAGTAGATGTCGGATGTGCCAAGCGATTGCTTCCCCCTCACGGTCAGGGTCAGTTGCGAGAATAATTTGATCAGCTTGTTTGGCTAACTTTTGTAGTTGTGTCACTACTTTTTGTTTGTCAGGGTTGACGACGTAAGCAGGTTCAAAATCTTTTTCTACATCAATTCCTAACTCGCTTTTGGGTAAGTCACGAACGTGACCTACCGATGCTTCGACTTTAAAATCGTTTCCTAAATAAGTACTCAATTTACGAGCTTTGGTTGGTGATTCAACGATAACTAATTTCATAAGTGTGTAGTGTGGTTATGATCTCTAATCTCTCATCCGCCAACTGGTGGACGTATCTCTAACAAAGAATGCTGACTGATTTACTGCAGAATTGCAAGCCTCATTCGTTTGGAAGTGGTAATTGTAACCGAAGATGTACTATTAGGCACTAGGCAGTGTAAAACCGTTGCTAAGGGTTTGATATGGGGCAATTGTAGCCCCAGGAATGTTCAGTGTTTCTCATCTCCCATCTACCTCTATATTTTAGTACGATACTTGCCAGACTCAGACTCTACTACACCTTGAATCTCTAACATGCTTAACCGACTATTTAACTCACCAATTGGAATCTGCAACTCCTGTAGCAACTCTTCCACTTCCATCGAAGTGTTCCATAACAACTCCACAATTTTTTTATCATATACATTCTCAATATTTTCCAAGACTGTAGATATCCGATCCATGTTCCCTAATTTTTGAACTGCTTCAAACTCTTCAATAATGTCTTCGACACCAATCACTAACTTTGCTCCATTATTCACTAAGTCTTTCACTCCTTCACTGTATTTTGAGTTAATTGCACCGGAAACAGAAAAGACCTCTCTTCCGTATTCTCCAGCATATTGAGCAGTTATTTTACTCCCACTTTCTTTCGCAGCTTCTGTAACTACTACACCCAAACTTAGTCCAGCAACAATCCGGTTGCGAGCTGGAAAATGGCCAGGATGAGGAGTCACATGTGGCGGATATTCTGTTACGAGACTGCCTCCTTCTACTAGTATTTTTTTTGCTAGTTCTTCGTGATCTCTTCGTTGAGGGTACATATAATCGAACCCAAATCCTAATACTCCAACTGTATAACCGTGATATTGTAATGCTGTTTGATGTGCAATCGAGTCAACACCATACATAAATCCAGAAATAATAGAATACCCACATTTCACTAATTCTTTTGTAAGTAACTGAGTAGCGTACTTGCCATAACTTGTTACATTACGTGTGCCTACTATTGCAATAGGTTTCGAGTTAATTTTGCTCATATCGCCTTTGCAATACAACAATGGAGGTGGAGTTGGAATTTCTTTGAGTAATCGTGGATACAATCCGTTATTAACGGTAACCAATTGTATGTCATCATGCTGCAATTTTTCAGAGAGTATAAAGGGGTCTTGCCCAGCTCGAAAAGTAACGAGCCTTTCAATTAAGAGTGAGGGTAATTGAAGTTGATATAACTTTTCTGAAGAACTTTGCCAAAAGTCTGATATCGTTAGTTGATGATGACCTAACACATCTAGTAACTTAAAAAAGTTTTTTGGCCCTATTCCAGGAACTTGTAAGCATAAAGCCCAATAAATATCGTCATTCATTAGCTAACAATACTCATCAAAGATGAAATAAAAATGACACAGGTCAGTGACTAGAGACTAGGTACCCGGGACTAGTACCGTTCTCTGATATCAGTTCCCTTGTCTCTAGCGTTGTTCCTCAATCCATTTCAATAATTCAAACGCAATGGGGGCAGCATCGCGAGATCCTTCTTTAAACGGTTGCTCTTCATCACTTTCAACCAACACAGTAAATACAATTTTGTGAGGATAATTAGAAGTAACATTCGATACATCCGCAATTGCAGTAAACCATCCATGAGTCCGCCGATGACCTTTCTCATTGGCAGCTCCAAATTCAGCAGTACCAGTTTTGCAAGCTACTTTCTGTTCACGTTGAGCATTTACTTCAAAAAAGGGATATCCCGTCCCACCACTTGAACAGGCTTGTATCATACCTTCTCGGACAGTCTGGAGATGCCCTTCATCTAAAGTCAATTCTTTACAATTACCACTCTTTCCTTTGAGCAAAGTTGGTTGACACATCTTTCCTTTATTGCCAAAGGCAGTCGTGTACTGAAATACTTGCAGTGGAGTCACTGTCAAATCACCTTGACCAATTCCAAAATGATAAGTATTTCCTAAGTACCACTTTTCCCCGATCACGCGTTCTTTCCAGGCGGGATCAGGAACTGTGCCACTCGCCTCTGCGGGTAATTCGATTCCTGTTTTTGTACCTAAACCAAACAATCGAGAAAAATTTGCCAGTTCAGTTGGTCCAATCCACTCAGCAGCTTTGTAAAAGTATATATCATTACTTCTGGAGATCGCTTTAACGACGTTAACAGCTCCTTCCACTCGACCATATTGGCGGTAATACCAGTTACCAAACTGGTACTCATCTACTTTCAATACCCCTTCATCGACAACTGTGGTGTCAGTATCGAATTTGTTCAGCTCTAAACCAGCTAATGCTGTTACTAATTTGAATACACTCCCTGGTGGATAAGCACCAGCGAGTGTTCGATTAAAAAAAAGTTTTTGGGGATCCTCAAAAAAGTTTTGCAGTTCTGCTTTTCGCTGGAGTTCCTCTTCTTTCGTAATGGTTGGAAGCGTAAATCGATTAGGATTATATGTAGGAGAACTGACCAACGCGAGTAATTCTCCCGTTTCTGCATCACCCACTATTACGGCTCCTTTTTTTTCTCCTAATAGCTCATAAGCCTTTTGACTTAACTCTGCATCAATTGACAATAAGACGTCTTGCCCTGCCTGGGGTGGCTGTACTGATATCGAGCGTTGGATTTCACCTTTCGCATTTAACTCAAATGTTTCTACTCCATCCACTCCTCGTAACTCTTGTTCAAATACCCGTTCCACACCAGTCTTCCCAATGATTTGATTTAAATGCAAACTTTGATCTGCATCCAGATCTTCTTTTGTTACCTTGCCAACATAGCCAGTCACTTGTGAAAGTGCTTGAGGGAAAAGATACTCTCGATACTGTTCGGTAAAAACTGACTCAGGATGAACCGCTAATAACCGCAGCGCTTCTGCATTCGAAATTAAGGTTCGTTCGGAATACAGACGTTTTGGTTGAGAGAGTTGATAATAGACAGGTTTGTTAATGACAATGGGCTTTTCAAAACGATCTAGCAATACGCCTCTACTGGCTAATACTCTTTTTTTAAAAAAGCGGTTTTGCTCAGATAATTCTCGTAACTCCTGACCTTGTACGATCTGTAGATCAAACAGTCGCAAAAAAAGTAATGAGAAAATCACCACCGGAAAAAGTAAAAATAGATTTTTTATGTTTTTTCTCACCATACAAATGGTTGTCTATGCTACTAAAAAGATTTATGCGCTTAAAACAACGATTTTCCTATAAAAACCACACTATTAAAAAAGATAATTAACATCAAATACCGCACTTTTCTTGAAGGGATTCCCACAAAAAGAGTATCTAATGCTATTTTTCCTCCAAATACTAATACTCCGGTACTACCTAAAGGCAGCTGCCAATACGCATCATAGAGTCCCATCACTACTATACTAAGTCCCCATTCTTTGAGATCTTTGGCACGATTTAGCCACCAAAACATTGCAATTAAAAATAGGACATGAATGCCCAAAAGTCTATCACCAACAATGGCTATCCCACTAATCACTAAAAAATTTAATAATTTAAAAAGTGTATTCATATTGCTCTGATTATAAAAACTGCGTATGCTTATTAGATATGAATCAATCTCTTCTTGATCAACTTCGCCCATTTGTTGAACAATTGTTTGCTGTCGATAGTGTATGGTCAGTGGTGCTTCGGTTTGCAATATGGGCTGTTATTGGTCTAACCATTATTGCCAGTGTCGATGCAGTACGACCAGATCAACAATCTCGTAACCTTAAGTCTAACCTGGGTCTGTTTCTTCTTATTCTTGTATTAGGTGGAGTGATGATTTGGCTACTCTTTGGTTTTATACCAGGCCTATCCTAATTATCTTTCTTGAAATCCCCGCACCATCACCACTTCAAGGCTGTTCAAAGATATTCCTTGGTCTATGCGTGCTTTCATGACACTAGAATTAGTATCTTTTATAACCTCTATCACCTCACCAATATATAAGTCTGCAGGGACAAAACGCTCCATAGTGCCAGATGTAAAGACGCTATCTCCGACTGAAAGTGTCTGATCAATATTGACATACTTAATCCAAAGTTGACCTTGTTCAAATAATACGACACCATCAGCCAGTTGTGAGGTTTTGGCCACAAACTGCAACTGACCAGCGTGTAAGAGATCTATTGCACCATAGAGTGGCGTAACTTGTTGGACTCTCCCCACTACCACCCCATGTGCAAAAACTATATCACCAACTCGCACACCATCTTTCTCTCCTTTATCTATACTCCAATAATTTCCACCTTTCAATACATTTGCTGTTGTTTGGAACTGGACATTTGGTTGTGGGTTCCCACCTTTTTCTAATGATAATTTAAGTTGCGTATTCTCTTTTTTCAGCGTTTGTAACTCACTAAGTTGTGTCCTCAACTCAGCATGCTCTCGCTCTAACTCTTCAATCCGTTGAGATCCATGTCTTACAAATGCAACCCAGGTTATTGGTTTTTGTAAAACCACCTGAAAAGTTCGCTGCACAGGCTGAAAAACTTGAGAAACACGTTCGAATGGAGTGCGAATAAATGCAATATGAAAAATAGTATCTATAATAAAGAACACCACACAAATAGTCATACCCCCTAAGGACCAAGATATATCCGCTCGTCGAAACAATTTGTGAATCATAAAGATAAAGGTGACACAGATTGTGCCCCCTTGATACCTACTAACGCTGGTTCGTCTTGCACAAATACTTGAGTACCAAACACATGACTTAAGTGTTCTCGTAAACCTGATAAGTTTGCGCCACCGCCAGTGAGATATATTCCTTGTGTGACAACATCTCCTGCAAGATCGGGTGATACTTCTTCCAAAGCTTCTGTAATCTTGTCCTGGATACGTATCGCATTGCTTTGCAAAGAATCTAGTAATTCATTCTGAGAAAGCACAACGGACTCAGGGAGTCCAGTTGTGATGTTCCTCCCTCGAACTACTAATGTTTTCCCAGGATTTTCCTTGGTTTCTTTTTTCTTCGATACAGATTTCACCTCTTGAACAATTGGCAATATACTGGCTATTGCGATTTTCACTTGTTCGGCTGCGTTGACTCCTATTTCTAATGCGTGTGTTGCTCGCACCTGCCGTTGAATAGCTACCGTAAAATCATAACCTCCAAGATGTAATCTAGTGCTGTAAAAAAATTTGTTATTTCCTACAATCGATATTTCTGTTTTCATTTCTCCCAGATCCACGATCAATTTTCCTGCTGCATCATGTCGCGGGAGCTCTAGACCAGCCAGTTGAGCAAATCCACTCGAAACATATGATACTGGTCGTAAAGATAATTGTTGCCATACTCGGCTCAATGCTTTGGTTTGAACTGGTGTGATGGAGTTTGGAACTAACACCGTGATATGGGGATAAAAAAGCCAGCTAGGAGCGGATACTTGCTGTTGGAGTTGCTTAAATACCCATTCCACCAAAGCAACAGTTGCCTCTACATCTGCTACAACCCCGTAACGAATCGGATGGATGACTTCTAACGATGGTGTAGTTTTCCCCCATAGCTGTTTTGCTTGCTCCCCTGCCATTACATAATTACCAGTATCGCGATGTCTTACAACAAATGAAGGAAAACGCTGAATTTTTTTAAGATGTGGAACCGCCACTGTCACATACGCTGATCCAATATCAATGAGAATGGGATGTGTCCACAGTTGGAGTTTCATATGCATGGTGTCATTGTATCAGACAGTGAGTACTCAGCGACAAGCACCCGAGAGATTGTTATACTAGCACCATGTCGAATCGCAGCCTATCCAAGAAAAATCATTCTTTCTCAACTACAGTCTCTGACCTTTTACAACGCAGTATCGTGCTGCTTTTTCACTTCTTAGTCCTGAGCGTTCCTGTATTCTTTTTATTTAAGAATGAAGAGTTGTTTGAATTCAACAAAATGATCTTGACCTATGGTACAACTGTTTTGATTGGGACGGCATGGCTCTGCAAAATGATCATCGATAAAAAAGTACTATTGCGTCGTACACCCTTAGATATCCCAATTGCATTGTTCATGGTTTCTCAAGTTTTATCTTCCTTGTTTTCTATTCATGTAAGGACGTCACTCTTTGGTTACTACACTCGGTTTCATGGGGGACTGTTCTCAACATTCACCTATGTGATGCTTTTTTATACCTATGTCAGCATCATTAAAAAATCACAACAACCAGCGTTGCTCCGCTCGATGATATTTAGTGCCTTACTAGTAGCGTTGTATGCTATTCCCGAACACTTTGGCTATTCATTCAGTTGTTGGATGATCGCCGGCAATCTGGATGCCAGCTGTTGGATTCAGGATGTCCAAACCAGAGTCTTTGCCACGTTTGGTCAGCCCAACTGGTTAGCAGCGTATGCAGTCATGTTGATTCCCATCGCAAGTAGTCTTTTTATCGCTTCAAAGACAAGAACAAAGAATTTCGTCAACTTCGCTCTTTTTACTCTGTTGCCCTCCACTACAGCGGTATTATTATTTGTGACTTTGCTATATACCAAGTCTCGCTCAGGCATCTTAGGTCTTGGCGGAGGAGCTCTAGCCTTCACTGGTCTGGGTTTATTAGCACTGCTGAAAAAAGATCTTCAGCAATCAGTTCACTCGCGCATACCAAAAACACTAGGACTTGCAGGGATCTTTGTGATGATAGCTGTGGTGATTGGGACTCCTTTTACACCTAACCTCCAAACGCTTATTGCTCAAAATACTGCCCCAGCAGAAGACGTCGTTATCCAAGAAGATCCTACAGTAAATAGACTAGAAGTTGGTGGCACTGACTCCGGAGAAATTCGAAAAATCGTCTGGGAGGGTGCATTCAAGGTCTGGCAACGCTACCCACTACTTGGGTCTGGAGTAGAAACCTTTGCATATAGTTACTTCACCGATCGCCCAATGGAACACAATTTGGTGTCTGAATGGGATTTTTTATACAACAAAGCCCACAATGAATTACTCAACTTCTTGGCAACCACTGGCATTGTTGGACTAACAACCTATGTGTTATTGCAAGGTGCGATATTGTGGGCAATTGGCAAGCAAACCCTCAACAGCAAAGATCTTCCATCAACCCTTCTCTATCTGGGATTGTTTGCTGGGTTGATCAGTGTTCATATTTCGAACTTTTTTGGTTTCTCAACAGTGATGGTCTCGATACTGATGTATCTTTTCCCGGCCATTGCACTGGTCGCAGAGTCCAAGGACGAAGGTCTCTCATCATCTCAAAAAATTACAGAAGTTCAGTATCTTGGGATTTTGGTAACAACTGGAATCGGACTCTACTTCCTGACAATGGTTTGGTTAATGTGGCAAACTGATTATTTGTATGCACGAGCAAAAAGCTTTTTTCAACAAGCTGATTATGCCAACGCCAGTCAATTGATCCGACGAGCAATTAGTATTTCCCCACAGGAGGGATTACTCTACGAGTTACAGTCTAAAATTGACGCACAGTACGCAGTTGCATTGGTCCAGGACCAGCAATTTGAAACAGCCACTCAGTTGGCATCTGAATCACTTGATGCAAGTGACCGGTCTCTACAATTAAATCCGGTACATTTGAACTTTTATAAAACTCGAGTCCAAGTACTTTTAACACTGGCACAAGCCCAACCTGACTTTTATGAAGAAGCACTAAACACTCTAGATTTAGCTCGCAAGTATGCCCCAACTGATCCTAAACTTGTCTATAATCAGGCAATTATCTACAACGTGATGGGCGAATCGGAAATCGCAGAAGTGTTGTTACGAGAAGC
>CAZULU010000036.1:0-9014 GCA_964621585.1 uncultured Pseudomonadales bacterium | reverse complement strand
AAGAAGAAGTCTTCCTAATTTTCTTTAAAAATGTGTTACAATACTCACATTCTTTTTGAGATTGCTCTCATAGTTTAATGGATAGAACGGCAGTTTGCGGAACTGCTAGTCCAAGTTCGATTCTTGGTGAGAGCACAAAACTTCACAGTGTCCTGATAAAAACTTCTCATCCCGATTTTTATCCCTGATTTTGAAAAGAGTGCCCTCAAGAGGAATCGAACCTCTACTCAGAGTTCCGGAAACTCTTGGTCTATCCGTTAGCCTATGAGGGCTGCAGAGTGTTTTTGTATTTTACCGTAAGAAACTGATTAAGGGAGTGTGCATTAGAACGTTTATAAATACTCCAATTCCGCTAACTCCACAAGTGTGTTGAATAGTATTGTCTTTCATTTCCGAAGAGTATATATTGCAGAGGACCATGAAAACACGTTTTTTCTCCCCGTATCTTGTATTGTTTGTCATCTTTTTATTTGCGTTGAGTGTTCGCTTATTTTGGCTAGACAAAGCTCCTCGAGGCGCACTGATTGATGAGGCCCATTTCGGATACATTGCCAAATCTCTGATTGTGACAGGTCAAGATGAGCATGGTATCCCTTTCCCTCTGATATTTAAAGGTTTTGGTGATCAAAAATTACCAGCATACGCCTACGTTCTTGTGCCTTTTGTGTGGTTGTTTGATTTGTCTGTTACTAGTATTCGATTACCTTCGGCGATTGTGGGTGCCTTATCAGTCGGATTATTATTTGGAATTGTCAAAAAAGTTACTGGTTCGGATAAAGCTGGACTTACAGCAGCTGTCCTTATGGCGATAAGTCCATGGCCATTTTTCTTGAGTCGTATAGGGTTTGAATCAAACCTTGCTGTATTTTTTATGTTAGTTGGGTTGAATGGGTTAGTACGATACCGCGAACATCGAATTTGGGCAGCATTCGGTGGTATTGCCATGGGACTCACTTGGTATGCATATATTGCATATAGACCAATAACGTTGTTGCTCATGGTGGCGTGGGCACTCTTTATTTGTTTCAAACAGAAAAAAATCGAAAAAAAGATTATTCCCACACTAATTGCCTTTAGTGTTGTGATTTTGCCTTTTATTATTGGATCAAATACAGCGAATGATACTCGTTTTAAGCAAGTGGGTATCCTCAGCGATCAAGGGATAGTTCTCCGAGTTGATGAAAAAAGAGGGTATTGTGCACAGCATCTTCCTCAAGTGTGGTGTTACACACTCTACAATAAAGGGACCGAAATTATTCAACAGTTAAGCAATCGCTATTTTGAAGTCTATGCTCCACAGTACATGGCAACTCAAGGAGAGTTTGTTGAACATTTTTTAACAACGAATAATTATGGACAGTTCTATCCAATATTTTACCCGTTCTTGCTCTTGGGTATAGCCTTTTTATTAATGGGTAAAACAAGTGTAAAAGCACCTGAAGTTAAAGTGTTACTACTGCTAGGTTTATTAATTGCTCCCTTACCAAGTATTTTAGTGGGGTATCCCCAAAAAGTGCGGATTTCACCGCTCTTGCCATTTGCTGTCATCGCAATAACCCTCGGATTACAGACTACCTGGCGCTTGCTTATCAATTATCTTCGCACTGATAAAAGACTAAAAAAATGGACAAGACAATTTTCGACGATGATTGCGTTGATCATGGCAGGAGCCGTTCTGGGATACATGGTGCACTACTTCACAATGTTTTTTACTGTGCATACTTGGAAAAATGATCATATGTACCAGACCTATGTGCGTGATCTCATGCCTTTCTTGCATGCTAAAAAACAGGAAGGATATCAAATTTTTATCCAACCACAGTTTTCAGACCCCCTCATGTTCTACGCATTTTATACAAACATGGATCCCCGAGAATATCAGCGTCAGGCGGTACTAGGAGTGCTTGAACCAAGTGGGTTTCAACATACTGTGGGATTAGATGATTTATATGTCACTGAAGATATTATCGAAACTATTGGTTGTGAAGCTCTTCAAACAAGAACTCCAACGCTCTTTGTCACTAAGTCCAAGGTTGATGGTGCACGCGCACTTTATACAGGGAAAGGAAGCAACATGATGGAATTTATTTTTGTCTACGATGCGCTAGCTCATGCAAAAATGAATCTGGAGCACTGTAAACAACTCACCCCTGCAGAGATTAAAGAAGTGCAAGCAGAGTTACAGCAAGAAACTCCAAGTGACAGTAAGTAATGATATTTAGGTAAGAGGGTTTCAGAGAGTTGCTTAACAAGGCACAAAAAAATGTAGTGGGCGGAAGCGGAGGGGTTCGAACCCTCGTATCCCGTGAAGGATCACGCTTTCCAGGCGTGTGCAATTGACCACTATGCGACGCTTCCAAGGTTTAGACTACAGGGATTAGAGATCGGGGATTAGTTTCCACTCACTACATCCTTGAGTCAAGATACATATCTTACCACTCCTTTCACAATTTCAGAAGTATGTCAGAATTCAGCGTTACTCTGATAGACATGACCTCAATAAAACACATTCCAAAATCCCAGCGACCTAGAGAAAAATTACAGGCACAAGGAGTGGCAGGTCTTACGACTATAGAATTGTTGACCCTAATTTTGGGTAGTGGCTCGCGATTTGTGCCTGTTTCAATCTTGGCACGGAAAATTGAACAAAAATTTGCAGATCATAAACAGGTAACATTCCAAGATTTAATAAGTGTGAAGGGTATTGGATTAGCAAAAGCAGCACAAATTCTTGCAGCAATTGAGTTGGTGGAACGTGTATCACCGCGTTTACCGGAAGAAGTACTTGATTCATTAGATAAGGTTTTACACCTCTTATCAGAGTTGCGCTTTGCGAGCAAAGAACAAATCGTAGGTTTGTACTTAGACGCACGGATGAAACTAATCAGTAAGGAATTATTGGCATTGGGAAGTGTCAATCAATCGATTATTACGCCCCGAGATGTATTTGCTCCCATCAAGCACTCTCCTGTAGTTTTCTTGATCTTGGCTCACAATCACCCTAGTGGAAACCCTCAACCATCTTCGGAGGACATTGTATTTACGAGAAACATGCAACAAGCAGGAAGCATGCTGGGAGTGGAATTACTTGACCATGTGATCATAGCTAAAAGTCACCATTATTCTTTTAAACAGTCAGGAATACTATCGCCACTTGTTCTACCTAGCCAGCGTTAAGCTACGAACTCCCTTTTTTTGCTCTTGCCTGCTACAATACGTGATATTGGAAGGGTGCCAGAGTGGCCAATTGGAACGGTTTCGAAAACCGCGACCCGTAAGGGTCCCGTGGGTTCAAATCCCACCCCTTCCGCACAGATTAGGATATAAGCTTGCTTTCGTTTGTAGTTTAGTTTTTTAGCAATAGAGTGTTATCTTTGCCTTTATTGTAGAGAAATCCCCAACTTTTTCATTCGCAGTTTTGAGCGTTTTGAGAAGTCTGTGAGAGGTTTTAATGAAACTTCATCGCTAATATCAGTATCATTATATTCAAAAGGATCATCCAAGTCTTTAATGAGCGATACTAAGAAGATGGTTATGAAAACAATTACTGAAGTATAAAAGACATGTTCATAGAACGGGTTGGCACTTAGTAAAGTCAATAACGCCAACAAGAAGAATACGGAGATTTTGGCAATACTATATGATGCTTCGTAAAAGGGAGTATCGCGTAGGATGTTTGCTTGAATCAGATATTTTCGCAGATTGTTCTGCTCATTTTTCATTCTAACTATGAAATTAGCTTGTGTGATTGGTTCAAATTTTTCTAAAAACTTATTAAAATCGCTGATATGCATCAATAGATCTTGGGTATAGGCTTCTTTATAAAACCATCGTACACAGAGCTTTTCTGTTTTGAGTAAATGTTTTACTGCATCAATCACCACGGGATCTTTTTTCTTGATGAGCATGATTTCACATTCGTCAAATATTGTTTCCAGTGAAGTTGCCATTCCTGCAGGTAATTTTTCTGCCTCTTTATAATCTCTCAAAGTAGAGTTCAACAAAAATCCTAGTATGAAAATATTTCCACTAATAATGGCTGTTAGCAAGGGATTAATTTGCAAGAACTCAATACCAAGGTATTGAAAAATAACTTTAAAAATACCGACACTTATACTGGCGAGAACAGCTATTTTGAGATGAGAAAGTTTACCAACAAATAGGTTTGAATAGAGAGATTTTAATTGGTGCATAGTAACTAGATGTGTTGTTATTACTCCATCTATAGTGTTTTTGTCATTTTATAACCACGTGTGACAACAGTGACGATTTTGTATGAATCTTGACGGAGTTTCATTTTAGCTCGGAGTCGAGCAACCAATCGGTCGATGGACCAATCTGAAACTCCTAGTTCTACTTGATCCGGCCAGACCGCTTCAATGATTTCATATCGTTCGACGATCTCATTTTCAAATTGTAACAACAGATCGAAGAGTCGTTGTTCTTGTCGGCTCAAATCAAGTTGCTTATTTGCATGAAAACGTTGTTGTAACCATTCAGTAAAGAGTGGAGAAAAAAGCTGTCCGTGGGTATTAATAAAGCCGGTATCTATCAAATAGGAAGGGGTATCAGCTCCAGTATGACCTTTTTCGGTATATTTTTCTCGCAAAAACTGTTGTTCAGTTTCACTCAGGCTTTCATAGAGTTCTTCTGATTGGAGGGCGATTGATTCTTCTTCCGACAAATGCTGTAAAAGATTTGTTGGGATACGCTGGTCTTTTTCTAAGCTTGAACAGGCGATTAACCCTAAGTGAAGATATTGCACATGGCCACCGGTGATAGTAATAAGTTCTGACGTCACGTCTTCAGATAGCTGCAAGCCATAACGCTCTGTAAGACTGGCTAAAATAGCATAACTATCATTTTCATTTAAAGGACGAATATACTGATTTTGTGCAAATAAAGTGAAGCTAGAAGGGTGACTGATCTCAGGTAATAGTTGGTCTAACGGATGAGCACTGGTAAAAATGTAAGACAGCTCTCCCGCAGCATCTTTGAGACTCTGGAGATTACTAAAAAATTCGGGTGTCATGATGCGTAATAGTCGATCAAACCGAGTTAAGATGATTACAGGGTATCTGCCTTGACTAACAATACTCTTAAGGATTTTTTGGGTACTATCCATAGAGCAGAAGGCGTCTTTAAGCTGAATGCTTTCTACAAATAGCTTATGTGAGCGTTCTTGCAACTCTTGGGAAAAGGAAGTTGTTTCCATGGAATCGACAAGTCTCTTCAAGAGAAGGATCCAAAAAGCTGCAGGGGTACATTCTACTAAGTCATTTAAGTCTACGAACACTACAAAATCTCTTTTTTCAAAAGCTTGTTGATGAGCTGTTGGTTGGTGAAGTAAAAAACGTAAAAAGTTACTAATCCCCACCCGTTTCATTCCGACAAATACGATAGAGTCTTTGTTTTGCAGATGCCTTCTTAAGTGAGATACATCAAGTTGACGGAAAGTTGCAGGATACTTGGTTTCGGGGTATTGAAACATGGTCAGGATTTTACTCTAGTCTGTCAGTAGTTTCAATGAAGAATAGGGTGTTGAAAGATCGTTCTTTTTGTTACACTGAACATATTCAATCTCAATTATAAATGATTTGATGATGTATTCTCCTTTAAAAAAATTCACCACAGTGTGTCTCATTTTACTTGGTTTTCTATCTCTAGTAGCAGTGGGAAGCACCTTCCCAGTTGAGGCCCAAGCGACTAACACCATCCAATACATTCGTGAAGGGCAAATCTTTGTCCGATCCAATGGATCATCCAGTTTTACTGTTAAAGATGGTAACGCTGCAGGTGAGTGGAGTTCTCGATACATTTTGTTACGACCAAATGGGAGTACTCAAGATCAAATCACCAAACACTCATCTCAAGGTGGCACTACTCAAACCTATACTTTAAATGAAAATGGGGATTATCAATTAATTTTGGCTTTACCATTCCGCAATTGGCGCTTTGATGCCAATGCTCCCATGGTCTTGCGCACCAATCAACGGAAAAAAACATTTCGAGACATCGATCGAGATCACTCAGTGACCAGATTATATTTCAACGTCCCACAGGGAACTAGCAGTTTCTCTTTTTATGCGATGGCAACAAGAGGGACTGATGGAGCAAACAATCAAGCAAAATTGTACCGACCGGATGGATCTGTGCATACTATTCTCGATCTGACCATTGATAGAAATGGTAAAACCTGGCAAAAAGTCACCGTGACAAACCCTCCTGCGGGTAAATGGTCAGCGTCACTTCGTGTGTCGGGGGGAGGAAATAGCGAGGGAACATATTGGGTGGAAGGCGTTCCAAATTACTTTAGCCCTTCCGCTGATTCGTGGTTTGAGCCCCAGTTTGCGAAAGGAACTGTCAATGTTTCTATAGATCCCACTCAAGTTGTAGGAAAAAGAGGTTTAGTGGGTGCTGGGCGTGTGTTTGAACCTGGGGCACCACCTGATGCTGTAAAGAATGCCTTTTTGGATATTGGATTAGAAGGAAATGAGGTACCGTACAACCACAGATTTAGAGAATCACGAAATGGAGTTTCACAGAATGATAATGATAACCCCAACTCTACAGATTTATCTGGATACAACTTCACCAGTTTTAAAGGTGTTACCTACTCAATTGATACTCTCAAAGCAGAACCAGTCATACTACTAAGTGGAGCTGCAGATTGGTTGGTAGGGCAGATTGATGGGACAGGATGTCCGACTGATCATTATGATAAGGACTGTCGATTGCGAGATGTTTCTACTCATGCAGAGTGGGCTGAATTGGCATATGCAACCGCTCGCTATCATAATGTAGTTAATAAACATACCATCAAGTACCTTCGCCTAGTGGATGAACCCAATATAGATAAATTAACTGCTTCAGAATATGCTCGACTATTTAACGCCGTAGGAGCAAGACTGGCGAGTGCTAGTGAACCAGAAGTACAAAGTGTGCGGATATATTCTGGAGGTGTTTCTGAGTTAAAAGACCCCATTGTTGACTATATTCATACTTTGATTCGAGAAATTAACCCGCAGTACCATCAATACTTAGGAATTCATCCTTGGATGATGGGATATGGTGGATTTGGGAATAATTACACCACTCCTTACTTGAAAGAAAAGTTTAAGGAATTTACGGATGCTCTCGCAGCACGAGGGGGACCTGGA
Organism: uncultured Pseudomonadales bacterium; assembly: GCA_964621585.1. GTDB lineage: Bacteria > Patescibacteriota > Microgenomatia > UBA1400 > PJMF01 > CAZULU01. Next base: position 1,854 of record CAZULU010000036.1, on the reverse strand, counting down.
CCTAAAAAAGTGATTGTTACTGAGGTTAATGCTAAGTATGGTGACCATACTAACCAAGATGAAATCTATTATGGTACTTTTGATCACTCGATATGGTGGTGGTCAATGATGGTTAACGCTTTCGTGCATGCGAACACTGAAGTATTTTTGTACTATCCTTTTGAAGATACAGGATCTGTTCATGATATTAGGGGAATGGTGTATTCTGATGGACGGTATAAACATGTAGCGTATGCAACCAAGTACTTTTTGAAACATGTCCAACCCAATGTAATTAAAACAGAGGTCTTGAACCAAAATGCAGAAGTAGAAGCCCTTACGACTATTAGTGATGATAGAAAAAAAATCAACATCGCTTTGGTCAATAAATCTGATCGAGGGCAGTCTGTTAATTTACAGATGAACTTTCCCAACTCCCAACAAGTGCAGTGGACAATTACAAAAATGAACTCTGCTCAAGATCAGGTGGAAAAAGTTGTGAGCAGTAATCAAGCCACCGTACAAGGTAATTGGACTTTGCCACTGGATTCGATGGATAAACAATCACTCTATAGTATCGATATGTTGCTGGCTGAAGCCACTGAGCCAGTGAGTACACCTACCCCTGTTCCGTCCAGCACGCCAATTCCGGATGAGAATCCAGCATGTTCAGCTGATATTAACGAAGATGGCCAGATTGATTTAGCGGACTACACGATTATGGTCAGTGATTTCTTTGTGGAACCACCTACTCATAGCCGAACGGATATTACCAAGGATGGTATTGTGGATCTCGCAGATTACACTATCTTGGTAAACTATTTCTTTCAGACCTGTAACTAGCTGAACTTGAATCTTTACTGGTGAACACCAAAGCACTTGAGTAATATTCGAGTCCAGTGTTAGGGAGTTGTAGTGAGGAAAGGTTCTAGAATTGTTTTATCACAACTCGTCTCACAGCTGGTAAGGTATTGAACTCTCGCTACGATTTCAGGGGAAGCCGTTTGCTTTTTATAATGTCGTAATAAATCTTCACGGGTGATTTCATATAGTGTCCAGAGCACTTCTCCTGTGTGCTTAGTCTGTTGAGCAATAGTTCTCCCTGGGGGCGGAGTGGCTTTATTGCGAAGAGCAATTAATACTCCTTGGTTAGAGTTCAGGTGTTTGTAAAGGAAATCACTATCAATAGTATGAAGTGTGGGAGGAGTAGCAAAGTGATATTTTTGAAATTGGCCAACATGGTCAAAGCCAGATATGTATCGTTGTGCATTTTTGGAAAATTCTGTAGGTGGAAAAGGATGATAAAAGGCTACAAAAATATAACTGAGATCCCATCCATGAATAAAAATAGAACTATACTCTCCTTCTAAGGGTTGGATTGTCTGAATCATTGATTTGATACCCTGATTCCATCGGTAGTCGAGAGTGAAATTAAAAGTATAAAAATAGCGGAAGAAAAATATGCCAAAGAAAGCGAAGTATGCAATCATAAGCCCGACAAAAAAACTTTTTTGAAGAGTCGTTTTGGAGACACTCCAAAGATAATCAACTCCCACTGCCGCTAAGATAGTTAATGCTAGGTGGAAATCCAGGAGCCGATTTGTGATTGGCGCTTCAATAGTCAATCCACTGATTAAAGGGGTTAATACCAAGAGTGTGGCGAGAATTCTGGAAGATTGAGAATTCCACTGCTTGATAAGAACTAATAATCCAGCCAACATCGGTACAATCAGAACTGGATTGAAATTTCCTAGATGAATGTTGCGTAAATTGTGCCAGGGATTAACATCCCCCAGGCTGAACAAATAGGCAGGGTTAAAAGAACTCAAATAGCTTGCAAATAATGTTTGGAGTTGTAGTGTGATGGGTAATTCT
>CAZULU010000035.1:0-9192 GCA_964621585.1 uncultured Pseudomonadales bacterium | reverse complement strand
CCATCCGCCAGTATATATTGTCGAATAATATAGGCATCGTCACTCACTCCCCAAGCCCAGCGTTTCAATTGTTCGTACTGGTTCTTCATGGTAGGCCAAAAACCATGAGATTCTGCAGCATCTGCATAGATGGGTAAGAAGATTGGTTCTACTTCGACTTGCCCTTTTTTCGCAAAGTAAGCCTTAAAGAATAAGCGATAATCTTCTGGGATGACATCAGTGTCCCAATACCCGATTTCATCAATCATTTTTAAAGAAGTGCTATATGTTGAAAAGTTGATCAAGCGATCTTGTCTCATCAAAATAAACATTTGATTGACGGAAAACAAGGAGGCCAAAACCCGAACAGGAGCAGGAACACGCCAAATATTATTATAAAAAGTAATACCCGCCTGCCATAATCGCAAATATCGTTGTTCATGCTGTAAAAACTTAAATGCTAAACAAGCAAAGTAGGATTTATGGAAAATTGCATCTGCATCCTCACTTGTGATAGTGACGTACTTGATGTCAAATTTTTGTTCATCAATCAAACGTTTCTTAGCTTCTTTGGCTCCCCAAGAAGTATTTGATGATTTTCCTTTTACTTCCCCATCAATATCAGGATGAAATGTCGTCCACAAATTACCAAATACATGACCATACTCTTTATCAAGCTGTTCAGCTTTCTCTCGGGCTGGTTTGCCTTCACGATCTTCAAATGAAATCATGATATGAAGCTGTTTAGTTGGAAATGTTTGTTCTGATAAATGGTGTAAAGTTCGTCGTAAAGTATCTACTGGTTCCTTGTATGTTGGGACAATAATAATATGTTGAACTTTTTCCCAATCTTTCTGCTTCTTTACATCTTTGAGCCAGTCGTATCTTGCGGAAGCTCTAATACGATAATCAGCAGCAACTGATAAGATCGCCATCGTAAATGACCGATACAACCAGTACACAGAAAAAGCAATCACGTAGTAGGCAACAATTTCAGGTATAAAAATTGATCCCCAAAAAGGAAATAAAATAAGTGACCAGGAAACAAATCCCGGTAATATCTCGAGAAACCTTTGAGTACGAACCGGGTGACGACGAACGTAGCGCTTAAACATAACTGATCCAGTATAAAGTACTTAATAGCAAGTAGGTAGTATATTTTACCAAAAACTCTTCAGATGTGAGATGACGTTTACTCAAGAGAAAAAAGTATCTCTGCGTTTAGATTAAATATCGATCTTTCTTCACCAAATGTTTGCTCAATATACTCTACCGTTTTAGCGATCATCCAGGGTTCACACACCTTACCTCGAAACTCTTGTGGTGGTAGATATGGGGCATCCGTCTCCACTAAACGACGATCTACTGGAACAAGTTTAAATAACTCCCTGATTGCTTCAGCTTTGGGATAAGTAATATTTCCATCAAAACCCATGTATCCACCCATCTCTACGGCTGCTTGAACATATTTGGTAGGACCAGAGACGCAGTGAAGTGTAAAACGTGTGATATTTTTAGATTTTAATATGGAGAGTGCGTCCCAATACGCATTCCCAGCAGTTTCAGATTCAGGAAGTTCCTTATCTCTCACATGGCAAATGACAGGTAAATCATATTCTTTTGCCAGCGCTAAATGCTGTAGAAACGCATTTTTTTGTAGTTCTATAATATTACCTCTCAGCACTTTATCATTTGGTAAACGAAAATAGTCTAAACCAGTTTCTCCTACTGCTACCACTTTTGGATCACCTGCAACTAATCGAGCTTCAAACATATCCGTTTCTAGATCTTGGATTAGATCATCCAAGTTGATTGTTGATTGAGTTTCAACTGACTCTTGGTAAAAAGATGGGTGAAATCCCACACTCACGAACAAATTTGCATCTTCATGGGAAAAAGCCAATGCTTTATTGATGCTCTCCCAATCAGTACCAACAATGATAGACTTGGTCACACCGGCCTCTTTTGCTTGTTGCCAATGCGAAGCAGCTTGAAATGCTAAAGGCTCAAGATTGTAATGAACATGCGTATCAATAATCATGGAGAAACCTTTAACTTAATTATTGGATTCTAGGAAACAGAGGTTGCAAAGCAGTTATCTTTTCTTGAGTAAAGTGTTGTAAAATCTTCTCTGCTGTTGTTGGCATAAATGGTTGCAAATGGTATGCAATCGTCACAATTTGCTCAATCGCAAATATTAATATTTCTTTTTGCTCTTCACCTTCTTTTTTCCAAGGTTGCTTTTCAGCTAAGTAAAGATCTAATGCTGCAACCATATCAGTCAATAGCTGCAATGCCTGACTTAATTCAAACTCATCCATCAGCTGAGAAAATTCATCTTTAAACTTTTGAGGGAATTCGATATTTCCGATTGCAGCTCGTTCGGCTAGCTTTGCCACACGTGAACAAAGATTACCTAAACCATTTGCTAAATCAGCCGTATAAACTGCTTCATACTTTTGATAACTAAAGTCACCATCACCATGAGTGGGTATGTATTTGAGTAAGTAGTAGCGGACAGGCTCTAAATCATACTTCTTTATTAGTTCAAAAGGATCAATAACATTACCTAAGGATTTGCTCATTTTTTGACCGTCAGCTGTTATATATCCATGCACAGAAATTGTGGTTGGAATTGGGAGGCCAGCCGAAAGCAGCATCCCAATCCAATATACAGAATGAAATCTGTTAATACCTTTCCCAATCACATGAGTAATCTCACCATCAGCATGCCAGTATTTGCTCCACAATTCTTGGTTGTAACCCCATCCTATCGCTGTCATATAAATTGTGAGCGCATCAAACCAGACATACATCACCTGATCTGATTCATCGGGAACAGGAACCCCAATACCTCGGGCACGTGAAGCTGGGCGAGAGACACTAAAATCTTCGAGTCCTTGATCAATAAACCCTAACATCTCTTTTTTAAATTGAGTGGAAACTATTCGCACCTTATCTTGTACTATCAGATCTCTAATTTGATCTTGATACTTTGATAAACGAAAAAAATAATTTTCCTCTTCAACTACTTCCGGTTCTTTGAGGTGTTCTGGACACTTTCCATCAATTAACTCTTCACTTGTGTAAAATGCTTCACAACCCACACAATATAGCCCTTGATACGTTTTTTTATACATATCACCATGTAAAACACATTTTTTCCAGAGCTCCTGCACACCTGGCCAATGTTTTTGTTGATCACTACCTCTACCAAATCCAGTCAGGGAAATTCCAAAATGATGGTATGAATCCTTAAAAATCTGTGCATATTCATCTAACCAAGGCTGGATCTCTTTCCCAGCTTTTTCTGCTGCTTGCACATTTTTCAAGCTATTTTCATCTGCTCCTGAGGTAAAAGATACATCTTTTCCCAATAAACGTTGATACCGCGCTATAGCATCAGCCTGAAACCATTCAAGGACATGCCCAAGATGGGGCTTCGCGTTAACATACGGAATTGCAGTGGTGATGTGATATGTGGACATAGATTAATTACTTCTTCTGTGAGGTCGAAGAGTTCTCAAAGAAGTGATATCAGCTAACTCAGTATGATTATAGACATACCGAAGGTTATTTACGAGCTCCCTTTCAGATAGCTGAGTATTTTCAAAAATAAGTGGAATTTGAATAACTACTCCATCCGCACCTGTAAACCAAGATTTTTTGGTATAAGGGTCAGTATACACTTTCAGCTCTTGCCAAATCCCAATGTAAAAACTAATTCCTAGTCCAGATAAGTGATTGAAGAGTAGATTTGTAAAAATGTTCAATTCGTCGGCAAGCTGTTTCGGCTCAGCCGTAGGTGCTTGAAGTTCTAAAATTAACTCCACATCTTTTCCCATACTCTTATATCTCCTTGATACCAAACCACGAAATAATTTGGTTGGCATACTTCTCTGCCCACCACTCATTCTGGACTTTTTCGATAGCAAGTTGAAAACCAGCAGTACTCAGCTGCTCTGCAATATTCGAAATTGTTGCACTTGATACTCCATGCTTCTTTCTAATAACTTCGTACGATAGCCCAGCGTGTAAATCAATCGCTACGGCTAGTCGTTTAGAAAACGTCACTTTTTCAGAATCAGTAAAAAAATCTTTACAAAATACTTCAACTTGCTGAGTAGTTCGTAAATCAGCAAGCATTTGGTAAAACATTTCCAGAGAAGAAAAAGTGTCTTTCTTGGTTTTTTTCACTTTTTTTGTTGATTTTGATGAGCTTTTTACTGGTGGTTTTTTTCTTGCCATATTTTTTTACAAAAAAGCCCCTAATCTGGGGCAACAGTAACTGTTTATATCACTTTCTTGTAATATATGTCAAGGATACTTCAAGAAAGAAAAGTGCTACTACAGTGAATAAAAGTGTGTAAATATTTAGCATACCTACAAATTTCCACATCACTCCAATAGTGATAGCCACAGCCAGCAAGACTCCTCTCCGTTGATGATGAAGTAATAGCATCCACGTACACGCCTGTGCAAAAAACCAAGCCAACAAAAAAGGTAGATATATATTTGGAATTAATACATCTCTCAACTGTGTTGGATCAACATACACCAACATGCAAATAAGTACAAACCAAGAAAAAATGAGCAAAAAGATGTTTCCTTTACGTTCTGATAACTTTTCGTAATAGGAAGCCTTATCTGGTTGCTTTGCTCGATATAATCTCATGATATGATGATTGTACGTAATTATTGAGGGGTTCACAATCTATATGTTATTTGACATTTTTATTATCATCGTCGTTGTCATTGGCTTTGCAGTACTCTTGTGGTTTGTTCAACAACAGTTTCAGCAACTACAAAACAATCAAACACAACAAAAACTTTTAGAAGATACAGTATCGAAAGTATTTGGAATGTCTTCTGTACATATTGCGCAACAAAGCAAACAAATTCTGCAATCTGAAAGAGAAAACATCCAAACAGATTTAAAAAACAAGCAACAATCTATTGAAAAATTAGTTGAAGAATTACGACGAGAGATTCATGATAGACAACAAGAAATTCGGTTATTAGAACAGGATCGAAATAAATCCTATGCCTCGATTAGAGAAGCCATTGAACAACACCAAGTTATTACCAAGGATCTAAAAACTACTACGGAAACACTAGCTAAAGTGCTTTCTAACAACCAACAACGCGGAGAGTGGGGAGAACACATTATAGAAGACTTATTGCAGTCATCAGGGTTGATGGAAGGTGTCCACTACGCTAAGCAAAGACAACTTGGCACCTCTACCGATCGACCAGATATTTCTTTATTGCTACCAAATAAGCGAATTGTGCCCGTGGATGTCAAATTCCCTTATAGTGAAATTCAGAAAATGGCCACAGCAGAAAATAAGGTTCAAAGAGATCTTCACAAAAAACAATTTGCAACTGATGTCCGAACAAAAATCAAAAAAGTATCTCAGTATATTCGCCCTGAAGAGGAAACACTTGATTACGCTATACTTTTTGTGCCAAATGAAATGATCTTTTCCTACATCAATCAACAGTTTCCTGAGCTTATTTCAGAAGCCATGCAACAGAGAGTAATGATCGTATCCCCTTTCACGTTTTTGATTGTTGCAAGAACGGTTTTTGAAAGTTATCGCAACTTCATGATGGAAACAAACTTACGAACTATAGTCAAACACATTGGTGAGTTTGCCAAGGAGTGGGAGCGTTTTATTGGTGAGTTTGATAAATTTGGAGATAGTATCGATAAGATGAATTCAGCCTATCGCCAAATCCGAGAAACTCGTCACAAACAGCTTTCACAACGTATACAAAAAATTGAACAATTTGAAGAAGATCAAACAATCTCAAAACTAATACAATAAAGTTACTTCTTCTCAATTAAATCTGAGAACGTCCTTTTTACACCTAATTCTCGATCAAAAAACTTGAGATCTCTTGCAAAGGCCTCATCTACAGCTGGAAAGAGACCGTGGTCTGCCTTATCATACACAAAATATTCTATCTGGTCTTTTTTCCCTTTCCCAACCATAAGTGAATAAAAGTCATCACTCCAACTCTTCGGAACAGCGTCATCCAGTGTTCCCTGATGAAGTTGGAGCTTAGATGTTATACGATCGAGATACTTTCCTATAGTGAATTCATCAATATTGTAGTCTCTTTCAAATTGTGCGACTGTTGCACGCAAAGCCTTGCCTTGATCTTCATAGTCATCTGTAAAAAATAAGATTGAGTACGGAAACTGTTTAGTTACCGGTGCCCATAAAGACGTCGGAAATGCTCGTCCAGTAATTTCAAGTGTAGAAATAGCAATTTGCCCACCATTACTGTGCCCCCATATTCCAACCTTTTGAGTATCAAACATTGCAATGTCCTTTTTATTATGGACTAAAGCCGAACCTGAAGAAATTTCAATGGAAGCAAGGAGATCATGGACAACTATTGGTTTGATAAATCGACCTTCAAACAGACCACTTGGTTCAGGGTCACTTTCTCCAAACCCCAAAAAATCGGGCGCGATCGTAATATACCCTTTTTTCGCAAACCGTTCTGCAATATGCTGAGTTCCCTTCCCTGTTTCATATTCCTCAGGAGGAACATAGCCACGTATCATCACAATCGTGGGCAAAGCAGATTTCGTAGCTTCGGGAGTATTCGGAACATTTAGCATTCCAGAAATCTTGCGCCCTTCAGATGTGTAGTTCACCACATACGAAGTAAATTCCTTGTCAGTTTTGGCAACTCTTGATACTTCTATAGGTGACGCTATAGCTGGTCTATTGATTAAATTTGGAAAAGAATATCGTAATAGTGGGTAGGTCTTTTCAACTTGTTCGCCTTGCACTTGAGGATTACTACGATGAAAAATTTGCTCATTAATTAGCCATCCGCTCCCCACTCCGACAAAAAAAGCGAGCGCTGAAAACAATAGCCACCAAGTTCTGATATTTTTCTTCTTTTTGACAGTTGGTATTTGCGGGGTTGAGTATTCCATTCTTGTTAACTTTATTTCTATTAAATTACTAACACATCTTTATACCATTTTTTCTATGACAGCTCCAACTACATATGCAGCCATTGCAGCAATCGCACCAATGCCTAACATTTCAAGTCCATTTTTCCACCAATACCCACGAGTAATAAAAGTTCGAAGACTGCCTACAAAGAATAGGGCAAATACTGTACATACTATAGAAAAGAAAAACTGATACTCAGGGTTTATAGCAATGCCGAAAGATTCCCAGATGTAGGGCAACAACGGTAATGAGCCTGCGCCAATAAATGCAAAAAACGTAGTTGCACCAGTTTTCCATAACCCCTTCTCAAAATCTGGCATCACACCCATTTCCTCAATAAACCCGAGTTTGGTCCATAGCTTGGGGTAACGAGTGATAATACTCGTCAGTGTTTCTTTATCTTTGCCTTCAACTCCATGATGTTGAAAGAACAATTGAAGTTCTTTCCTCTCTTCTTCTGGAATATGTTCAATTTCCCATTGCTCGATCTCGTATTGACGTTGTAAATGCCTTCTCTCGGAGCGTTCTCCTAAGAAGTCTCCTATCCCCATAGAAAGACCATCAGCCAACATGTTTGCTATTCCCAAAATAAGAATAATTGACGGGGACAAACCAGCTCCTGCAACACCAGCCACAACGGCAAAAGTAGTCACAATACCATCGTTGGCTCCATATACAGCAGCCTTCAGCAACCCTGTATCAAGTGAGCCATGCAGTTTATGAGCTTGACCAGACTTGTGTAATTTTCTTACTTCATCAATATTGAGTGTGATTTTAGGCATAACTTCCTCTTATCGTACTTGCATCACCTGTTCAATCAAACGATTACAATATCCCCATTCGTTATCATACCAACTTACGACTTTGACCAGATCACCATCAATCACTTGAGTTAGTGATAAATCAACAATAGATGATTCTCGACGTCCTACTATATCAGAGGATACCAAAGGCTCAGTGGTAACTGCTAAAATACCTTTCAGCCGAGCTTGTTTACTTGCATGCGTTAAAACTCGGTTGACTTCTTCTGCACTAGTTTTCTTCTGGACTACAAATACCATATCCGATATGGACCCCACTGAAACAGGAACTCTCATCGCAATCCCATCAAATAATCCCTTCAATTCTGGAATAGTTTCAGTCACAGCAACAGCAGCTCCTGTTGAGGTGGGAATAATATTCCGTCCTGCTGTACGAGCACGGCGCAAATCTCGATGAGAATTATCTTGAAGATTTTGATCATCTGTATACGCATGTACAGTGGTCATCGTCGCTTTTTTCACTCCAAATGCTGCATGAATAACAGCACTAACTGGAGCTACACAATTAGTAGTACAAGAAGCATTCGACACAACCTCACCCGTTGCTTCATTTACACCAATCACAGCAGTCTTGATATCATCACCCTTTGCTGGGGCAGACAAAACCACATTTTTTGCGCCAGCTTGTAAATGTAGGCTAGCCTTATCTTTAGAGAGAAAGGCACCAGTTGATTCAATAACAGTATCTACTTCTAATTCTTTCCATGGCAATTTTGCTGGATCACGTTGTGCTGTCACAGCTATAGAGTAGTCACCCAGATGGAGGTATCCCAGTAAACTATCGTCATCAGTAACTTCTTTTGTTTCCTTCACCTTTTGCACCTTAATGGGCTCATCCCACACCCCATAATTGGAATCATACTTGAGTAAATGTGCCCAATCGTCAATTTCCATTGAGCCGGAAGTATTCACTGCGACCAAATCGAGTTCTTTGCGATAGTATTGCCACCACACGCGAAAACTTGTTCGACCAATACGCCCAAAACCATTAATTGCAAATGTTTTCATAGTGTCCTCCACAGAAAATATGTTTACATACATTCATTACAAATCCTACAGAAAACTATAGCAGCTTCTTATTTCATGGAGAAGGGTTATTGACGTCGTCGAAACAAGGCAATAATTTCTGGAAGATTACTCTCAATATATTCTTCCAGGTCAGGCAAGCTATGTAGAATAAAGTCCTCATTTAACTCATCGCGGCCAACCCACATATCCCAGTCACGCTGATGATTCGTAGTGTATAAATACACTTGCCTTTCCCAATCTGCTTTATTAACCCACTCGGGTTGAAGAGTGATTAAAATTTCACACGCCATTCCAAAAAAAGTAGCCACTTTTTCGCGTGCCAAATCCTGGGCATTCAATTGAATTTCAGTATTGTAAATCTGAATATTGGGATCTTTGGT
>CAZULU010000034.1:4271-9310 GCA_964621585.1 uncultured Pseudomonadales bacterium | reverse complement strand
ATTCCATACCAGGTAAATAAAGCCAAGTTAGTCGCTCGTATTGCTGAAACAGTGCGCGATAAGAAAATTATTGGTATTCGAGATTTGCGGGATGAATCAGACCGAGAAGGTATGCGAATTGCAATCGATCTCAAGCGGGATGCTCAACCTAAAGTGGTCCTCAATAAACTCTATAAGTACACAGAATTGCAATCTGCTTTTTCCCTTAACATGGTGGCCTTAAATGCTGATGGTACACCACAGTTGATGAACATTAAGCAAGTATTGACCGAGTATATCGAACACCGTCAACTGGTGGTGGTGAAACGTGCTCAATATGAACTCATCTCTTTGCGAGAGCGTTCCCATATCTTGGAAGGGTTGCTGATTGCGTTGAACAATTTGGATGATGTGATCGAAACCATTCGCCGTTCACCGGACACTGATACAGCACGTACTCGGTTGATGGAAAAATTTGCATTATCAGAGATTCAAGCAACCGCTATTTTGGAAATGCAACTCAAACGGTTAGCAGCCTTGGAACGCCAAAAAATTGAAGATGAGTACAATCAGATCCAAAAACAAATTGGTGAATTAGTTAAACTCCTGGGCGATCCCAAACTGATCTTGGGCGTAGTAGCGCAAGAGACTGAAGAAATGAATACCACGTATGGTGACAAACGCCGTACTCAAGTCGTCAAAGGTAAAGCCGGAGAATTTAGTGAAGAAGATCTCGTGGCCGAAGAATCAACCATCGTCACGTTGACGGAAAGTGGGTACATCAAACGCATGAGTCCAAGTGCCTACCGTTCACAACAACGTGGTGGTAAAGGTTCCATCGGGATGAAAACTAAAGAAGAAGATACTATCAAACATATCCTCTTTACGAATACTCACGACTTCTTGTTGCTGTTTACCAACAAAGGGCGAGTGTTTAAAACTCGAGTCTATGAAGTGCCAGAGAGTTCCCGTCAAGCCAAAGGGCAAGCCATTGTCAACTTAGTCAGTCTGCAAGCTGGTGAACATGTTCAGTCATTGCTCTGTATGCGCGATGAAGATACGGAAAATAAGAACATCACACTCGTAACCAAAGATGGCTTGATCAAACGAACGAAACTTGAGTTGTACAAAAATATTCGTGCCACCGGTATTATCGCCATCACTTTGAAAGATGGGGATGAAGTGGTGTCTGGGAAAATCACCGCTGATGACGATCATATTTTGATCGTCTCTCATGAAGGCAAATCAATTCGCTTTAGTCAAACTGAAGTCAAAGCTTCCAATCGTGATACCCAAGGCGTCAAAGCGATCACTCTCAAATCAACTGATTATGTGATCGGGGTGGAAGCGTTCCCAGCCAACATGGACGAACAAACCAAGAAAGAAACATCTGATCACTTCCAACATTTATTGTTGGTGACAGAAAAAGGAATGGGAAAGAGAAGTCAAATTTCTGAATATCCATTGCAGAAACGCTCAGGTCAAGGCGTTAAAGTCTCGGAGATCACTCCCAAAACTGGTAAAGTTTCGGCTGCATTGATGGTTGATCAGAATCATGATGAAGTGGTTCTGACTTCCAAAGAGGGAATAGCTCTCAAACTGCCACTCATGAATATTCCGGTATTGAAGAGGCCTACTCAAGGGGTGATTTTGATGCGCATGAAAGGCAGTGATACCGTCGCAGCTGTTGCCATTACTCTCAAAGAAGAAGTTGCAACAGAGTAGAGTAGTAAAAAAGATAGTTAATAAAAAAGGCTTCGTAAGAAGCCTTTTTAGTTTACATTTTGTTCGTACTATTAACTCTGTAGCTTTTCTCTTAACTGGTCACTTAGACTTCGTGTATTCACAGGTCGTTGTAACTCACCTCTCATTCTATAAAAGTCTATTTGAATATCTTTCACGGCACGCCCCCTTCTTAACTCTCTTCGTATATAATTGCGTGCTAACTCTCGAGTTTCTTTCTCATTTGCTTTGATGATACCCAGTCTGTCCAAGAAAGCAGTCATTTCATCGAAGTTGGCTTCAAAGTCTGCCGATCCCAACGCATTAGTAGCTTGGGCAGCAGCTCTCTCACCCTGAGCATAGCGTAAAACTGATGCTATTTGCTCCGGAGTCAGCCCACTCCCTACAAATGTCGGCGGGCCCTCTTCTTCTTCGTCATCATCACGATCATCATCAAGTTCTAATTCTTCCAAGCTTAACTCTTCATCATCATCTGGATCAATATCTACATCGAGTAAATCTTCGAGGACTTCAGCAAATGCTTCACGATTATCAATTAATCGCCCTGGATTATTCATCACTCTCACCATGCGCATAACCATCGCCACCAACGCTTGCTCAGTCAGGTTCTGTAACTCTGTTATTTTGAATTTTTTATCGAATTTACCTTGTACTTGTCCCACCACTCGTTGCAACTCTTCTTTGAGCTGTGCATCCAGACGAATAGCTTCTACGTCCTGAGTTTCAAGCATGCGTTGCTTTTCCTGAATACACCGACCCAAAGCCTCATTATATTTCGTTTTATTGTAGTATCCGTTGCGTCCTTGCCAATAGAGTCGTGCATTTGCCTCGGTAATGGCAGGCTGAATTCTTGCGCATAATCGTACAAATTCTTCCACATCCGATACTTGTCGTGCCTCTCGATATTCTTCAAGTAGGTGATCAATGATATCGTCGGTGAGTTTCCACTCTTTTTTGCGAATAAGATCTTCACGTAAACTTCGCTGTAACCGAGGGCTAGTAGTTTTTGCTAACTCTTCGATATCACTTTGAATATCTATATTCATTGCGGGGAAAAGCCGCGGAGTATGATTGAGGGCTTTGACTACCCGTAATAGCGCCACTGCTTTGGCTTCATCAAGTGGAGGTTCCACTGCAGCCAGCTTCATCAACAAGCCTGGCATAGTATCTGCGACCGCTTTCGTCACACGAGTCACTTCTTTTTCTTTACCGAGCCAAACACTGAGATGCTTACCAATAAGAATTTTCAATGCAGCAAGGTGTTGATCATCTACCTGTAATTCTTTTTCAGCAACTACATAGACACTGCTAAAGAAAGTTTCTTCTGCAAGTTCATTCAGTTTCTCCTGCATCATGCTCATCTCATCACCACTTTCACAGAAATTGGCAAGAGCAATTGCTTTGGCGTCATCGACACCTTCTTCATTTGCAAAAAAGAAATCCGGAAGCTCTAAGTATGCACAGACCTGTTTGCCAGTATCTCGATACCTTCTTTGTAGGGAGGTTTGCACTTGAAGATATGCTTCTAGAATTGCTTCAAATCTATTTTCAGAATGTGCTTCTTGAATTGCTTGCAGTAAACGATTTTTTAGTACCTGATCAATACGCTCTTCGACAGCTGCCTCATTGATTTCACCCTCTTCATCAAAAAATCGTTCCTGCATCTTTGTCCGGATGTCTGCTTTGTTTGCTTCGATATCAGCTCGCTTGGTCATCATCACCCGGAGATCACACGTGGCAGTGTTGGGGGTTTTATCTCGACCACGTCGACCAGTAAAAGCAGTGTACCCTACAGCTGCTAATTCATAGCTTCCATCCTGCAGTAAGTAGCCAGTCAAATGATCAAGACTAAAGGTACCATCTTTCACAGATATACCTGTCAACCGAATTAAGGCTTCTCGCAAAGTTTTTTTGTCATAACACTCAAATACTTCAAAGGTATTCAGAGAGTACAGTACCACCACGGAATCTTTTTTGCCCTCTTTGCGTGGACTGTTATCAGGTAGATATTTTAAAAACTCATTGAAACGGATATCCCAATCTTCTTTTTTTTCGGTCAGATCGAGATTCACATAGTGTTCATTAAAGGTAATCTCGTAGTCTTCTGCAATATCTTCAATTGTTAAGTCTTCTAAGTCTTCTAACGCAATACTATGTCTTTCAAGCCCAGAAATAAGAACGCGAATCCATGCGGGGAAATTATCCACAAAACGCTTATTGTACGGTTGAAGGTTACTAAGGTTTGCATCACTAGAGTAACGCAACTCACCCAGTGAGAGAACTGCCCGTCCATTCACATAGCGAATACTAAAATCAATTTCTTCTCCAGGAAGGTCAGTTCTAGAGCGTGGATCATTAGGATAACTGGCAACAGCCTGTTCTGCCCGCTGCCACTCTTCGGGAAACTTATCAAATAGAAATCCTCGTAACGCTTCACCTCGAGTTTCAATATATATTTCTGAGATTGCTTCCTGTTCATCGTCATCAGGCTCATCTTCATTTCGTGCTTCGGTGTAGTCATCTTCTGTTTCATCTAAGTCTCTATCTTCTTCTTCAGGAAATTCTGGAATGGTAGGCGCCAATGACACATCTTCTGGTTCCTCAACTGGTTCCGGTACAGCATCAATAATCTCAAAAGCCAAACCTCTACTTGAATCGTGCTTTACTATTGGAACAATCTCTGTCTGATTAATTACGGCATGATAAAACGGTTGGGTTACTCTTTGACCAATTTTGCCTTCGTCATTGGTGGCATGGATAAGATAGTATCTTGGAGAAAACACAATGTAATTTTCATCACCTTCTTGCTCAGAAGTTGCAATGAATCTGTCGTAGTCCAAATCGCTGGCAAAGGCTACATTGATTTGTATTTCTGAAGCTTGCCCATCCAAAGTAAAAGTAAACTGTTGTGTCTCTAACTCTTGAATGATCTCTGTTAGAGGACCTTCGAGTAAATCGGGCAGTTCTTCTAAGAATTCTGCTCGTGAGTACTCAACTCCCTCAACCAAAATTTTTTGGTCTGGCCGTACATACCGTCCTACAAGTTCTCTCAGAGATTGGATTTCTTGTTCACGAAATTCAAACGTGGTCGGCTCTGGGGGTAAGGTTTCATCTTCTTCTGTAGTTTGAGTTGCCTGGGCTGGTTCAATAGTAATTTGTGCCGTCGGTAATTCAACATATACTTGAGGACTATCAACCTGCGCACCCTCCACAGCTACTAACAACACAAATATTCGTACCACATGTGGTTGTTCCAGGTCTCGCTCAAACTTAAAAACCTCAGTAGGAAAATACTCAGGAAAACTCACCCCTAAATC
>CAZULU010000034.1:2251-4171 GCA_964621585.1 uncultured Pseudomonadales bacterium | reverse complement strand
TCAATCAAGTGAGGGGAGAGGAGTGCTGTGACGCGGGCAGTTTTGATCATCTTCAACGACAAATCTCTACCTTCAACAACCACAACCTACCAGCAAATTTTGCTATCCGGTACGATGCTTTGACAGACAAAAAATATGTTGAAGTATTAAAAAACATATCGACATCCAAAATTCAACTTGGAGTTTTACTTGAAGTCACACCCTCACTTGCTCAAAAGAGTGAAGTAGAATATCACGGCAGCAATGAAGATTGGTATGAAGCACAGCATGTCTTTACCCTCGGTTACTCTACAACTGATAGGCGCAAACTTATTGATACAGTCATGCACCAATTCAATACCGTTTTTGGATATTATCCTACTTTCACTACTGCATGGGTCATGGACACTGACTCCATCAATTACCTCAGAGAACAGTATGGAGTGGCTGTCCATCAAATTACTCGCGAGCAGTGGGGGACAGATAGCTATACACTTTCCGGTGGTCCTATTCATTATCCATATTTTGCCAGTAAAAGTTGGGCCTTCTTACCGGCAAATAATGTACATGATCAGCAACCTACCAACTCCAACCAACAACATTCTCTTATCCTTCGCCAGACTGTCTCTGACCCGCTGTGGAATTATGGGGACAGCACGAACGCGTTTACCACACAACCCAATGATTACGCCATTGATGGGAAAGACTTTGGATACTTTGAAAAACTGCTTACACAGATGCTACACCAAACCGCCAATAGCTATAGTTTTGCATTGCTTGGATTGGAAAACTCGATGGACCAACGCTATCAGGAAGAATTCATTCAACAAATTGCATACGTAGCGCAACTTCAACAAAATAATCCTTCGCAAATAAAAGTAATGACCTCCGATGATTTTTATCAAGAATATCAACAGTCATGGAGTAGAGAAGAGGTGAGTGTTGTTGAAGGCTCAGACCTGGTGGAAGATAGTAACACGCGCACATTTTGGATTACCACACCTTCTTACAGAGTACGATTCTTGCGACATAATCAAAAGCTCCTTATTACCGACCTGCGTATCTATAATCGGCAACTCGTCGATCCATATAATCATTACCAGGCAAGAAATCTGGCGTATTGGGTCACTCCATTTATTTTTGACGGCTCACGTTTTTATTCTGACGTGTCAGCTCCAACATCAGTCATCGCTCGTTTGAAAGATAAACTGAGACAACACCTGCTTCCAGAATATATTCATAACAACCGCCTCTTTCAACCAACAAAGCATGACTCACTTACCAGTCCGATAGGATTGCATGTTTTAGATCTAACGTCTGAGAACTATGTATGGGAACACAATGAAAACAATCATCCCACGCTTCGCTTTCTGTCCGAGCAGAATGAACCACTCCACACCTTTTCTTTTTACCCTACACACTTTACCGTTGAAAGCCAGTCCATAGAAAATAGTATTGCAGTTCAACAATTTGAGCAGATATTGCCACTGACAATTCAAAAAGAAAACGGTACCATGACCATCCAGTGGCAATCAGCGTCACCAACTTTTCATCTCCGCATCGCATGCGCACAATCACATCTCTGTACATTCACTCCGGAGTTTGACGACTCTTTTGATCAACAGCAGTTCCGCCAACAATATTATCCGTATATCTTTCCGGAAGTTGTCGAACGTCCCATTGATCCAACCACCACCACACTCTACGCTCATAATCCCTACGCGGTGGCTGGTTTAAATCCTGTACGGTTTGTGCTTACTCCGAAAGATGTAAACGGATATCCAGTGTCTACCCATCTCCAGCCACATATCACAGCCCAACCTACGGTAGAAGACTTTATCATCCAGGCTCAAGAGGGAAACACAGGCGTGACTTTTATTGATATGATCGAAAATAGAGTAGGGAAGTATGATGTCAGTGTACAATTAGGAGACGAAGTAC
>CAZULU010000034.1:0-2151 GCA_964621585.1 uncultured Pseudomonadales bacterium | reverse complement strand
ATGGGTAAGTGGGCTTTTTCTACATATTTTTCAACTATACGTTGCACACTGCGTGAAGTTAGTCGCATTTCTTCACCATCTTCTCTTGGATCAGCTTTGGACTTACTGAGACGAATAAAAACGGGTCGCCATCCATCCTCCCGTGTATCTAACCATCTTTTTAACCAGTCCGCTGCTCGTTCGCTTAAAAACACAACCCGGGGTTTACGCCCTTTTCCGATCACCCCAAACTCCCGCCGATCTAAATTAATTTGTTCACGATTGAGCGAGACTAATTCACTCACACGCAACCCAGTAGAAAACAACACCTCTAATATTGCCTTATCACGATATCCTGTCTTTGATGATAAATGAGGTTGCGCAAGTAGGCGCTCCATTTCTTCAGGACTTAAGAACTTCATGGAGTGAGGATCTGGTTTGGGCAAATCAACTTTTTCTGGATGCAAGACATCCATATCATTTTTGATCAGCCATTTAAGAAATGATCGTAGACAAATGACATGATATGCCTGGGTTGATAACGAAAGGGTTTGCCCTTGTTCATCAGTCAAACGAGATAAATGCACACGATATTTGCGAAGGAGATGCTGATCTAATTCCGAAATATGTTTGCGCCCCTCAATGCGTTCAAACCAGTCACTGAATCGACGCAGGTAATGTGCATAGTCTCGAATTGTTAACTTACTCAGGTTCCTCTCGACCTCTAAATGCTCAAGAAACTCGATAGCAAGTAAATGGGGTAGGGTAGGTAACGACATCCTTTTTACCTCTTCTCTCTCGATAGAGGAGAGTATTATGAGCTGTTGGCACTCAATGTTATTAATTGCTAGCCTAAGACACTCGATACAGAGATTGATTAATCAATGTTTTTATAATATACGAAATAAAAAAGAAAAAAGATAAATTACTCAGGTATGAGCTATGTGTAGTTATAGCTAGAAGTTTGGTATGTACATTAAACATAAGTGTTTTTTTGTTTCTGTGCAAGTATTGGTTGGCACTGAAAAGTTTTGAAACGATATTAACAATGATAATGAACAATCATAAGCATCATAAAGATAAGTACATTTTACTAATATCCGATATCTACTCTCTAATCCCTAAAGATTTCCAGGCTAAAATCGACCTTTTTAGACGCCCAAAATCGGCTTTTTATTTGAAAGATGACCTATCTATCATTCTCAAATATGATTGTTTTCATTGATACATCAATATATTAATCTTTATACAAAAACGTTCATTTATGACAGTTTTGGGTAAATATTCAAATTGATAAAACATGGTATCTACACACTGAATAGAGAAAGGCGTACAAAAAGAATTCAGAATAAATTCAGGTGAGTAGACACTAACGATCCACACAGATTCATTTGCAAACGAAATTGAAGCAACTCAGTAGCCCCTCCTCTCAGTATTTTGAGTTTATGTCGCAAAAGTATTATTGTGCGACATAACATTTTTGTCAAGAATGAGTTAGCATCGCTATCGGAGTAGCAGAAGCCCCTCTCGTACTCTTATTGAGGGCTGCAAGTTTCGTATTCATATACAGTTTCTTATCTGGTATTTGTATTCTATTCTCTCCAGGTATTGTAAGAAAAAAATTCAGCTACTCTCGGCCCAGTGGGCTCCTTATCGAGTGAATTAATTTGCGCGGGTGTATTCGGGTTTTTTCTTCCTCCACTCCGAGATAGCGATCTTGATAATAATTCCAGGCTAAATTCTAATTCTACTCGAGTAATTATTCTTGCAAAATTCACTCATACCTAGCCAAAGAAGAGCGGTACCTTCTGGGAAGTCTAGTGCTAACCATGTTTACTTCTTTCCCCATTGATCTGCATAATCAAACATCTCATTTGAGTTTTCCACATTGTTTACTCGAGTGAAAACGTGTTCTTCTCTGTTTTCACGATGTCCTATAATTTTATTATTTATGCTATAGGACACTATACCTAACTATATCAAACCCTCTCCTCTGTTCTCACCTTCCTTGTGCCTTTTCGTTGTGTTACTACTCCTCTATTTTTAGACTTCTACTCGAGTAATTTTATTCAATGAACCATCATTGAATGCTTATATATCAGACACGGTTTTACTCCAAACAGATTACCATTCTTCATGGAATGTGATTAATTAATTAAATACTATAGGATA
>CAZULU010000033.1:0-10020 GCA_964621585.1 uncultured Pseudomonadales bacterium | reverse complement strand
TCAGTGCATCCAAACCAGGATTTGCTATAGGAGCGGGGGGTAAACCAGGATTACGATACGTGTTAAAGGGTGACGCAAGCTGCTTATCTATAGCCAAAGGTACTGACCACCATTTTTGTGTTTGGGCGTTATACCCCTTAACATACTGTAAGGTGGCATCAACTTCCAAAGCTTGCCCTATTTCCAACCGATTTTCTAAGATACCTGCCACCATTTTCATTTGGTCAGCATTTCTGGCCTCTCTCTGAACAATTGAAGCCAAGACCACTGTATCCGACCACTCTTTGCCTTGACGAGCTACTTCAGCCTGTAAAGCAGTGGTTTTTGAGTCAAATGTATTAATGAGATAACTAACGATAAACTCAGTAGTTGCAGCTCGAGGAAAAAGATACGTGTCAGGGTACAAGTACCCTTCTTTGGTAGCAGTGAGAGTAAGAAATTCATCTTTATCAAACAACTCAAACTCTTCAAATAGTTCAGCAATCTCCTCTCGACGCAACCCTTCAGGTATAGTCACCCAAATATCTTCACTACCTTTGGTGAATGCCTCAGCAATTTCCAATGGGGTCATGGATGGAGACAGCTCGAAAGAGCCGGCTTGAATACGACTTTGATACCCACTTTGTCGAACAAGCAAACGAAACACATGTCGATTGCGGATAAGATTGGCTTCTTCCAAACGTTGACCGATAGTGACCACGCCTTGCCCTTTAGGGATTACAAAACGCACAGTTTCTTGATTAGTGAGATCTACTGGTTGTTGATTTTGCGCAAACCAAGCCAAGCCAGCTCCAACGCTCACAACAGCAAAAGTAGTAATAACAGCAAGAAAGAAAATGATTGGTTTCTTTAATTTCATACAACAACTTAGAGTAAATATTTAAGTGCGTGATATAAAGTCTTGGATCACTATTTTAATTCGCTCTGAAGTGCTCTTCTCCAACTTCCATCCTTTAGATGAAAATATGACCGACCACACTTACATACCGTCAGCTCCCCCAATCGATGTTTTTTTGATGATGCTTGGATCAAAGGCATTCCGCAACCAACACATTGGCCTCTCTTCAATAACCACATTTGTAATGGTGACAACAATGACTTGAGCATGAGTCTCCTTCTACAATGTACTCTAACGAGTATACTGGAAATCAACCCAGAGTGTAATAGAAAAATACAGATGTGATTGAATTTTTGATAATTATATGGTATTTTCTGCTGATCAAAAACAAAAATAATCAAAACTATGGCAGAACTCCAACAGTTAGCTTCTGAACTTCTTGCAGCAAATCGAGCCGGGGACGCTCAAACACAACAAAGCATTCAACAGACAGTCGCAGAAATCTACGGAAATGAATATGCGCGACAGTGGGCACACCAAATCCTTGAATCTTTTTACTCAGTCAAAAATCAACGTGCTCTTAATGTCTCCGACCTCTTGAGTGATTTCAATCAATAATCCTTTAATTTTTTACTAAACTTTACAGAGTATCTGTTACTGTTGTTTTTTTTCTCTTTGTAACAGCCTCACACACTATGGTAGCCTTCGAAAAAAATAGTCTTATCCCTCCACTCATAGAAACTCATCCCAAAGGCATTATTAAACGCTGGAGCTATCCACTTGGGTTATTTAGTTTCGCACTCCAGCAGCTTCCCCATCTCGAGAATAAAGAAAAACGAGCAGAATTAGCGTGGGAAATTGACCGCTATTGGTTAGCACGAAGATCACCCAATTCGCTCAAAACTCTACGTGGGCTTTCTACAACCCTCAGTAGTCTTTCGCCTATGTTTCCTGCTTTAAGACAGCAGGGTGAAACCGTCATAGGCAAACAACAGCCATCAATACTTGAATCTGTTGATGAAACCATTAAGCGATTACAGTTTTTGCAACGATACACACGTGCCCTTCCTGAAAACATTGTCTCTTGTATTTCAGGTGGCTCGATGTCATACGGCCGCTTCTACAATGTCAGAGGTGGTGAAGATTCTTCCGATTTAGATTTGATACTGGTCTATGATCACAAACAACGTGAACGGCTCACAGCCTCAGCAATACTGCCGGATGGACTAGGATTTGATCCAGAAGACAAAAGAATACTTGAAGAAAGAATTCGTGTATTTTTTGAACTGTTGGATACTAAGCAAGCACAAGTATTAAGTCAAAAATCATTTGTTGCTAAAGAAGGCTTCTGGGTTTCTATGCATATTATGGGTAGAGATGTCTTTAACGAAACAGTTGTATACAATCCTGCGCGCGATGTTAAACAAGGCAGTGATACAGATGCTCGTGTACTTGACTATAAACCTGCCCCATTCAAGCACCAATACATGAGACAACGAGACTTCCAAGGAGAAGAACATGTCTTTAGTGCCGATGAAACACCTGTCGTCCAAGGCGTAAGAACGCAGGAAGTCATCTCTCGCATTCCTTCTCATGCGATCGTCCGCGGCAATTATGTTCCAGGCATGTATCAAAACCTGCTTTCACCTCGGTTTGAAGCCGAGCCATTTACCTCACACACGGTACTTGCTGCTGTTACAATGTATTGGGGTCTTATGACCGACCTCGCACAAGAAGCCAAGAAACAAAATAATGATGCTTCTATCTTACAGTCACATATCCGATATCCAATTTTTTCACCGAAGTTAATTGAATACTATGACAAAGCTGCAAAATAATCGTCCATGGGACCAAAAAAATGAGTTTGTGGGGGGGGAACTTTTTTCAAGTACGCATTGGGCTGTAGAAATTAGTTATCGTCAACATACACCAGGTAGTTTTATTGTCTTTGCACAGAGTGATGTGCAAAAAATGAGTGAGCTCACCTCTGAAGCGATGGGTGAACTCCCTGCCATACTGCACAGAATTGAGCAAGCCTTAGCTCAACATCCACTTCTCCATCCGGATTGGTTTAACTACTTACAGCTTGGCAACGCAGTACGTCATTTACACATTCATGGTATTCCACGATACAAAGAACCACGAACTTTCATGGGCAATACATGGGTTGATACGACCTATGGAATGCCACCTGTGTGGTCAACAAACAACATAACAGAAGATCAAGTGAGAAAAATTAGTCAAGAGATTCGCAAGTATTTATAGGGATGCTTGTGTATCCAAGTATTCTTGTAAAACATGTGCGGCCGCAAAATGATCAATTGGCTGCTGACGTTTCGACATTTTAGTTTGGGACTCAATCAGCTTCTTTTGTACCTGTTTTGAGCTAAAACTCTCATCAAAGAATTCAATAGGAATACGTACATTTTTTTTCAGTTTTTCGGCAAATTGTCTAGTTTCCTCGGCCATTGTTCGATCAGAAATGCCCATGACTATAGTCGTGATATCTTCTTGTTCAATAAGATCGACTAAGTTCTTGATTGTTAAATCTGAGTTGTCGATGATTTTGAGAGGTTCAGCCAGGTTCCCATACGAGACAGCTAGGCCGATTCTTTTGGTTCCATAATCAATACACAGAAATTTCATATCTCTTATTTTACCACTATTGCCATCACAATTGAGTGAACCTTACTAATCCCTGGTATCAGATCTCTAATCCCTATTTTTTTTACTCAACCTTTTCCAATTGTGCAACCACCACGCCTCTACGTAAGTATGTTCCTTCGGGTACACAAGTAATCAGTTTCAACTCTCGAGCATCTTGGCGCTGCTCCAAAATGAAAAGATCATCTGGTTGCACTTCATGCTTGTCTTTAACTGTGTATGTATACTTCTTTCCTTCGTGGGTCACGATAATCACATCACCTTTTTTCAGCAACATGATTTTACTAAAAATTGATTTGTACCGATTGGGATTGGAAATATCAGGTCGATAAAACTGCCGCAAGACTGAGTGTCCAAAAATTACTGGAGCGCCAGTACTTCCAGGATCTGCTGTACCAGGATATTGAATTAAACCACTATTAAGATCAGTTCCACCGATCTTCACTTTGGCTTTCTCTACGTTCACTGCGGGAATATCAATCGTGTATTCTAAGCTTCGCTCAACAGTTCTTTCAGCCAATGATTCAGTATCTACAAACCAGTTCGCCAAATTGGTGTAGTCTAGTTGTTCGCTCAGAATGACCGGTTTTGTGGCAATTACGTTGTTATCAGTTTCGCTTTGTGCTTCGGCCACTTGACCAATAAGTTGAGGTGCACTGGCAGTGTATTTGACAAGCTCTTTATCGGGAAGTGGAGCAACCAACTGCACTCGTTGCAGTTGAGGGGAAATAAAAAGTAAATAGGAGATAATGGGCCAGACTGCATTGGCCATTAACAAACTTCCCACTGTCACAAAAATAGCAGGGATAAGCTTTCTCCTTGTAGACTTTTTTTGAGAAACAGAAACTTCAGCGTGCACTGGAAACCGCTCAATGGTTTCGGTAAGTTGTTGTATTCGAGCATTCACCTCTTCGATGGGAACACCATTTACCACAGCCTCTTTGTACAATTGCAGTACTTGTTCACGGGTAATCGTAGGGGAAGGTGGGTGTGCCATGATTACGATCTCACTCCACTACCACACTAATTGAGATATTTGATTCTTTACTTGGCAATTTTCCAACTAAGCTACGAGCGATACTGGGAGAAAATTGCATAGACACGGACTCGATTTCATCCTTTTGTTCGAGTATTCGTTGTGCTTCCTCAAGTGACTTGCCTTTAATTTCCTGTCGCCAAGCATCCTCAAAAGATGCCGGCGCGTAGTCAGCTGATAGCTTAGCATCCAGGGTTATTTTTGCTGAACTAGTGCCTACATTATTTTCTTTGGAAAGGATACTGATCGTGTCTTCTAACAGTTTTCCACCTTCAGGGATTTGAGAACTCAACTGTGTTTGAGCAATTGGAGTCAAGTCATCTGACTGATAACGATACGCTTCTACCTCGAGACTCATGGTCAACTTCACCGTGTTCGTTTCATCCCCGACTTTGGCACTAAAGTCTTGTTTCTTGACTGTACTTTTTCCTGTCAGGATCACGTATTGGCCTTCGGCCAAATTACTGGTCAGCTCTTCTTTTGCCTTTTTTAGTAAAGATTCTTTCAGTGAGCTCAGTAACTTATTCTGATCAGCTTGAGAGACCGCTTGAATTTCTCGGCTGGATCCTCCCCCAAAATCTTCAGTTGCTCTAGCTGCATAGGTATCTTTCCCAAAATTGGCGACACTAAATTCTGTATCTTTCTTCAAATTATATTCGGCACCAATTTCTGCAGCGGTGACTTTGACATCTTTTTTACCAAACTCTAAAGTTTTTCCATCACTCGTTTCTTTCGCACTAGAAGAGGCAACTGTCACATCCTCATCCAGTACAAATTTCTTGTTATCTGCTGTGATTTCTGTCCCTTTAGAAAAGGACTTGTCATTCTCAGTTTTATTGAGGAGGGTAACCGTCCCTGTTGCCTTTTCCCCAATAACTTTCGTACCAGTGGTACTCATTTCTTCGGTATCACTGACTTCTTTGGTTGTTATGGTTGCTTGAAGCACATTATTTTCGGGATCTGTAGAACCAGTGGGATCTAAGGTGATCTGAACATCTTTAAAAATTGATTCCTTTTTCAATTGAGCAGTGACGACTACACTGTTTTGCATACTCAATGCGGCATAACTCATTAGCAGTAAAATAATCACTGCCACTACTCCCATACCTAACAACTTCATTCGTGCATTTTTACCTTGGCCACCTTTGAAGAGTTGCTGCAGGGGTGCAAGAAAGTTCTTACGAGAAGACTGTACTTCTTCTTCATCAAGCTCAATTGCATACTCAGGCTCTTCCTCTGTTTGTTCTTTGGGAGCTTCTACTGGTGGATGCGAATCTGTTGAAGCAGTCACTAAGGGCTTTGTCGCCATAGACGGCTCCAAATTCTTAGCATCAGTCGTAATGAGCCCTAGGGCTTTGACAACTTCATAACCTCCTGTTAAACAAATGGCGCGCAACAACTCTTCACGGGACAATACATCCACTTGAGGGAGATGTGCAAACAGCTCACCAGTTTTCCAGTCATACGAATTAAACAACTGTTTCTCTTCTTCGAGCTTTGATTCAGGTAGAGTCACAGAGTAAAAATAGAGTTGAGGAGGATATGGTTTTTCTTTCAAACGTGCCAGTCCTTCCACCAAATCAGATTTGAGATCTTCACTTCGGCCAAACTGCTCCACTTGCTTTCGCTTTCCTCTTTCCACTAAAGAAAGGTTCAAATTGGCAACAGTAAATTCTATAAACAACATCTGAGCTGCTGCTGTGTCTTTTTTGCTAATATGCTGAAAGAGTGCTTCATTGGTTACCACAAATCCCAGCGGAGTCAGTGAAAGCTTGTGAGTAACTTCTTTCAGAATTTCTTTATACTGATCCGCGATATCATCATCAATCACCCAACTCTCTGGTAAGCCAAATAATACTTTAGTTACTCCATCTGCAGCATCTTGCAATTCTTCCAATCCCATCTCTATTGCATCTCCTAGTGTCGAGTCGTCTTGCCATTCTTTCGGGTGCGCTTGATTGAGGATGACGGTGTGATCTCCCTCAATTCCCCATATGACTACCGTCACAAAAGATTCTTCTATGTGACAGGCTAAAAAGTGTTCAGATGTTGTTGGTTGTTCTGATCGAGAACGAAGTGTGGGCAATTGCATAGGTACGACAAGTCTACTACTGTGATCATTTCATTATGGCAAAGAATCTAGTTGAGTGGAAGTGGGAATGATTACTGAGATACAGTTATCATTTTAGACAAAACATTGAGATCGAAATTTAAAGCAATTCTTCGGTCATCGTTAGAAAAACTTGCCCAAACGTCTACACCTTTAAATTTGGTAGGGAGTTTGTTTGCAATCCTATTGGCTCGGTTAAACTCTGCTCCATGTAAAGTATCTTCACTGTAGGAAGGAAGAGCTGCCAGAGCTTGCTCTACATTCTCATCAGCGAGTACACCGAGAGCCTTGAGGATACGAGTTTGAAAATCTAAGGAAATCCTTGAAGGAAACAGTGATATCCGAGGAAAATCCCTGATTGCCCAACTACTTTTTGATATAGATCTTGTATCGACATTTGAAATGGTATTACTCCCCAGCCTGTAAAACCTCAGTTCGCCTACAACTTTGGAGAGTTCAATATCTTTTTTTTCTGATATGTATGCACTCCATTCGTGCAACCATTTCTCTAAAAGGGTTGTAGCCTTCTCAATCATTCCTCGTTCTTCTTCCGTCTGAGGAACGGATTGTAGTTGCTCAATTATTCGGGGTACTGTGTTTCGCAGTTCGTTTTCTTCTTTTTTCTCTTCTGTTCTTGCATATCCGTCCAGATATCGGGCGAGATACTTCCATTCTTTCATGGTGGTAAAGCGCATGAGTGTTGCTAATTTTCTCCGCTTATTCTTTGATTCAGGCATAGATTGATCTAAACGTTTTAGCACAGTAACAGCATCTCGGAGTGCATCATGATATGCTTTTTTAGCTTTCTCAGCATCTTTAGATAACTCAACTATGAGCCTTTCTTTCTGCTCTTCACTCAGTTCCGAATTCGCACGGATGTGTTTGGTTTGAGCTTCAAGGAGCGCAGTATTGCCGACATAGTTGTACAAGGCATCCTCAGAGTCATCAGTCAAAGTTTCCAGGATATCATCAAAATCCGATCCATCTTCGGTATAGGCTTGGAGTTCATCTCTCCCGGAAGAAAGTGCCCAATTAAAATCTGACTGCAAGGTATCTCTCCATCGTTTTTGATACCAAGCTAATGGCTCTTGGAGAACTTCTTCTTTGTGGGTAAAGATCGTTGGTGCTTTATCTACATCTCTGTCTCTTGCTAACGTCATGGCACCATATTTCTCTCTAACTAAAATCTTCTGATGAGCGTTTTCATGGGTTTGTATTTCCTCAGATCTGTCCGTCTGACTTACATCATTAACAATCACCGGAACTGAGAAATTTTCACCTTCAATAGTGATGTTAAAACCATCAGTAAAAGACATCCCGGCATGGTGATAGGTTTTTCCAAAAGATACATCCTCAAAATCACCTTCCGTGAAATATGTATAATCCCGCCTGTCATGACAGTTCAACCTGATGGCAATAATGGGAGATCGAAAATCAAGCATAACTTTGCCATGAAACTGATAACTCTCTTTATCTGCATGCAACAACTTTCTATAAATAAATTGTCCGTCTTCATTACTTTGAACACCTAATTTCTTAAATACCTTTATCAGTTTATTATGGGACTCAACCATACTTCTAAACGAATCCAGGATCCCACTGTTTCTCGAATCGAATACAAAACCATTTTTTTTGAAGACCTCTTCTACGGCACTATCTTCTAACACAATGCTGCCATCTTCTTCTGTCGTTTCTAACCTCTCCCAGACTTCTTCAAAACTGTGTATAAAAGATTCAACCTGTTGATGTGTTAACTCTTCAACAACTCTCAGGGCTTGTGTAAGAAATTCTTTCGCCTTTCTTTTCTCATCTTCATTCTGAGATTCGCTTAAAAGCTTTTGGTACTTTCGGTGGATTTTTCCCCTGATGTACGTTGCATCATAAATACGCATCTTCTTCCACTTATTTGCTTTTATTTTTTCTTTCAGTGCAGCAATTCTTTGTAATACATCTTCTTGTGCGGTTTTGGATAGCTCACTCGATCCAAGTATCACCTTCTCTAGTTCTTCTAACTCACTGAGAGCGAAACGTTGACTTTCTTCTGTCAAATTTTTGGGGATAGTATCTAAACCAGGAATGAGCTCACCAGCTTTGGCTTGAAGTTCTTCATCCAGTTGGCTTACCTTATCTTGAACTTTCAGCTTTATTGTTTCTTCAAAAGAAAAAATTAGTTTCTCAATTTGGGAATGGAGAGCAACTATTTCTGGATTTGAAAAGTCAAGATTAGTTAACTTTTTATTGAGACCAAGCAATAACGTATGTAAACGACTATATAAAGCCACTTCGTTATCATTAAAACCTTGAATATCTTTTTCCAAGTATCCAGTCAGGTGGTTCTTAACGGTTTCTAATAAATTTGCTATTTCTTGTATGAGCTGTTTTTTTTCTTGAGCAAGTCGCTTTTCAATTTCACGAATAAGGCTATTTCTCTGCCATGTAGAAAAAAGACTTTTGATCTTATTCCTAATTTTTTTCTGTTCTGCTATAAATTTTTCTCTACCGATAAATGGCAGAAATGTAGAATCCAGAAGTATGACCTGTTCTGGTGTAATTTCTGCTTCACTATTCATTAAAAACAACTGATAAATTTCTTGACCTGAATTTTCCCAGTTACCACTTTGAAGGGCGTCTTGAAGCACTCTATACGCTTCTAGCCTTGATTCCAATCTATAAATATCTTGATAGATATTACCTATTTCCGTATTTTCTTCTGGAGACTTGTACCGATCTGAAATACTACTAAGAAGTTTTTGCTGATGATAGAGCAGTTCTTGCTTTTTTGTTTGATAGTCTGTAAGGGAAAGCTTATCTTTAATTTCCTTGCATTCTTCGGCAAATTGGGTTCGAAATTGAGCTTGCTCCTGTTTTTCAGGAGAATTTTCATCAAGATAATACTCGGTAACCTGTTCTACAGAAAAAACTTCTTCTAAATCGTTCTGAAAAGGCTGCTCGCCATTTTTATTTTCTTGACTAGTGAGCGCTTCAATCGCTGAGTACTTTCGATCCATAGTAATTAATTCTTAACAATAAATAGATATAGTTCCAGTGTTTGGTTCTATATTACACGTACTCAACAATTTTGCCACCAAGAAGAATCACAACCATTCAGGTTATTATTTCCCATTCGATGAATTAAAACCTACGTTAATTATTCCAACACCATATACACCCGACGTACACCAGCACTCACACTTTGTTCTTTTTGGAGCTTTATGCTGCCAATCACACCGGTTCGCTCGACGTGAGGACCTCCACAAAATTCTTTGGAAATCCAATCGTTTTCTACATCTTTTCCAATCGTGTACACCGTCACTTCGTCAGGATACTTTTCAATAAAAAAGGCGATCGCGCCTGAGTCCAACGCAACTTGCT
>CAZULU010000032.1:7925-10292 GCA_964621585.1 uncultured Pseudomonadales bacterium | reverse complement strand
ATCTGCGAGTTGTGTATTCCGAGGGATATTTTGTCCGGCGGCAAAAGCATACCAACTTTCAACAGTTGCCTCTACAAAGGAGCGAACTTCATCGAGTGCATGAGTATACTGAGGATCATGAGGAAGCGTTGCTTTTTGTAAAAAAAGCAACGCGTTTAACAACGTGAGAGATGCATGTTTTATGAAATCAGCATAGACGAATGTTTCCAGATAATTTTGTTCTGGCTGTGATGCAATGTAATCTAAAATATGGCGGTGTTTATCTAACAGATCTGAATTTTCGAGAAACTCATCCAGAGTTTCATAAAACGCAACACCTCTTAAAACCAGTCTATTATTTTTTATCTCCACCAGTGATAAATTGATCAGTGCCTCGATAGTATCAGGATATTGTTGCCAAACCTCTGATGAGAGTATAGTGGCACCACTTCTATTCATTTGAAATTTGCCATCAAAAGGAAGTTGCCAGCCCAACAGTTGAGATTCTGTGAGAGCAACAGTTCTGGTTGTATCAATTTGAGTGTGAGCAAACTGCTTTAATGTTTCAAACACCGGAGAATTATACTACAACTTGAGGTAAATTTCATGATGTCAGACATTATATTTCATTTCTCAATTACATTCGGTACAATAATGGCATTCATACCTACGTGTGGTAATAGATAGAAAGTGATTTATGTTTTCCAAATTTAATCTTAAAAAAACTTTACGTCTGTTTTTTACTGGCTTCACCATGGGGTCGGCTGATGTCGTACCTGGAGTATCAGGCGGAACAGTTGCATTTATTTTTGGAATTTATGAGGAATTGCTCCATAGTATAAAAGTTGTGAGTGGAGAAGTGTTACGACTTTTTCTCAAAGGAAAGGTTCGGGAAGGTTGGGCGAAAATTCCCTTTGGATTTTTACTACCTGTAGGACTAGGTATTCTTACAGCACTTGTTTCGCTAGCTAGTGCCTTATCGTATTTGTTGCAGACCTATCCTATCTTTTTATGGGCGTTCTTTTTTGGATTAGTCTTAGCTTCTATTTGGGTAGTCCGTAAGCGAGTAGTAACATGGAATCCTCATGACTATATTGCTATGGCGATTACAGCCGTAGTGGCATATTTGATTGTAGGGGCAGTTCCGGTAGAAACACCGAACACTTTACCTGCATTATTTGTAAGTGGCGCGATTGCAATTTGTGCAATGATTTTGCCTGGTGTATCAGGATCCTTCCTCTTGGTGATTATGGGAAAGTATGAACAAGTACTTGGGGCAATTTCTAATCGCGATGTGTTATCTCTTGCGGTATTCGGAGCGGGGACAGTTGTTGGATTAGTATTGTTTTCTCGCCTACTCACGTGGTTATTTAAAAAGCATCATGACTTGATTGTCTCGATTTTGATAGGTTTTATGATTGGTTCACTCCGCAAGATTTGGCCATGGAAAGAAGTCCTTATGACCAGACTGAATAGCCATGGGGAAATTGTCCCAATTGTAGAAAAGAATGTTCTTCCATTTGGGGCACCCTCGCAAATTCTGATTGCGTTTATGTTAGCTGCGGTTGGATTTGCTGTGATCTTTTTCCTCGAAAGCTTACAGGCAACCAAAGAGCAAGTGAAAGACGTTGAAGATAAAAAGTTTGAAACAGAACATAAAAAGTCTTTGGAAACCCAGAAAAAAGGAAAAATTTAACTTTGTCATTTCGTTCATCTGTTTACGAGATTCTTCGATTGGTCCCTGCTGGGAAAGTGGTGACATATGGTCAATTAGCCGCAATGGCTGGATCTCCCAACGCAGCACGTGCTGTAGGTATGTGTATGCGTACCAATCCTGACGCTCCACACACTCCGTGTCATCGGGTAGTTGCATCCGATGGGGCATTGCATGGCTATTCTGCAGGAGAAGGGATTATCACAAAAAAACTGATGTTGTTGGAGGAAGGGGTGTTATTTAAAGGTGATAAAGTGGATTTACGCGCATCGCAATGGGATGGCAAATGGTTAGGGTGATAAAACTTAACCAGTGGTAAAAAGTTGTTTGATTGGGCCAAAACTTTTTCTATGAATCGAGCAGGTACCATGTCTCTCAATTGCCTTTACGTGTTCTTTGGTTCCATATCCCACATGATCTGCAAACCCATACTCCGGAAATTCTTCAGCATACTTCATCATGAGCTGATCACGAGTTACTTTTGCCAATACGGATCCAGCCGAGATCGAGTAATGATAGAGCCCTCCAGCTTTAATTTTTTGGGAAGTATAGCGTTCGAGCGGGACTGTGCGTATGCCATCAACGATTACAAAGTCAAGTTGAAGGCCAAATTGTTTTTCCAAATTTTGTAATGCGAGCTCCATAGCTTTTTTAACGGCGATATTAATTCCTAG
>CAZULU010000032.1:5042-7825 GCA_964621585.1 uncultured Pseudomonadales bacterium | reverse complement strand
TTCCTTTGCGAACACCTTTGGTAGTGAAGAGCGGGTTAAAGATTTTTTTTAAATATTCCGGAGCGATTCCATTTCCCCAATCTTGTATTTTGAGTTCAATGTGACCTGAAGTTAATGCATCTATAGAGACACGAACTTTTCTGTCTTGAGAGAGATTATGATCGTAAGCGTCAATGGCATTCGACAAGAGATTTGCAACAACTTGGTTAAACCGCAATGGATTACCTCTCATTTTAAGATGCTTGGGACAATGTGATTCAATACTGACCTGAGCAGCCTTTGCTTTGTATCCGAGAACTAACAACACTTGGTAGAGTGTGTTTTTGATTACAAACTTTTTGACGACCTGTTGCTGTTGAATTAACTGTCGGGCAGCTTCTAAGAACTCTTCAATATTTTTCGTGCCTTGTACTGCGCGATGCAGTGCTACCTTTGTTTGTTTAAGATCCGTTATGGGAACAGTTTGGGTAGACTGACTGAGTTGCTGAAGATTGAGTGATATCACGGTTAAAGGATTTGAAATATCATGTAAAAGACCAGAAAGAGAGCGTCCAACTTCCGCAAAGTGATACAACTGCGTCATTTTATCTAGTTGGGCTTGATTGAGTTCTTTGGTACGTTGAGTGATCATCATTTCTAGTTGATCAGTGTATTTTTTCAAAGCTTCTTCTGAAATCAACGCACGGTGTAAGGCATGTTGACGGTCACGATCAAACAACCACGATACTATCGCTATTACCAAAAATAAGATCACCAGCACAATTGCATTCCCGATATGCGGAGGATGTGTTCGCCAACTCATATTTATTTGAATCGTATTGGTTGCTTGTAACTGAGTGAGTACGATAATAAATATGAAGACTAGAGAAGTAAAAAAGAAGGTGGAGTAATTTCTTGATGTTAATACTAACCATCGCATGAGGGTTTGCATACGTGAACGGATAACATCCACAGTCCTCGCCCTAAGCAGACTATTACAAAATCTCCATATTATCTTATGTTTCAATTTTGTATCCCCATCCATGCACGGTTTTAATCAATTTTTTTGTAAACGGTGTATCGATTCTATCTCGGAGATACTTGATATGAACGGTAACTGTGTTGGTAGCACTATTACTGTCACCTTGCCATGCATACTGAAATAATTTTTCTCTAGTACATACTTTGCCAGCATGACGCATGAGATACTCTAGGACGAGCATCTCTTTACGACGGAGTCGAATCATTACTTTGCCTCGACGAACTATCCCTTGATTAAGGTCGAGTCTAAGATCATCTAGTACTAGAGTGTGAGGTGTGGGGTTAGCTGTAGAACGTCGTAAGAGTGCGTTAATGCGTGCTCGTAGTTCTTCAATTTCAAATGGCTTTGTAAGATAGTCGTCGGCGCCTGAATTCAGTGCAGAAACTTTTTGTTCAACACTTTCTTTGCCAGTAAGTATTAAGATCGGTAATTGATCGTAGTGTTGCCTAATTTTTGTACAGATATCCATCCCTGTCCCATCTGGTAATATGAGATCAAGGAGGATCAAGTCATAGACACTCATTTGTAATTTAATGAGAGCCTCTTTGACTGTATAGACTTGTTCTAGTGAATAATCCGTCTCTAAAGCATGTACGACAGAATCAGACAGAAGGAGATCGTCTTCAACCAGGAGAATTTTCATAGACACTGAATTAATTAACTCTGCTTTTACTATACACTCGAATTATTAAAAAAATATTAAATTTCGATTTTTTGCG
This sequence comes from uncultured Pseudomonadales bacterium, assembly GCA_964621585.1. Lineage (GTDB taxonomy): Bacteria > Patescibacteriota > Microgenomatia > UBA1400 > PJMF01 > CAZULU01. Next base: position 6,085 of record CAZULU010000032.1, on the reverse strand, counting down.
TCAAATTGGACTCAGCTTAGTCGTTGAAGAAAGTCAAAAGTATTAGTTATTATCTCTAAGTCCTTGTAAAGAGTGATACCGTTGCCTAATAGTTTCTGATAATGCTTGGGTATAGCGAGAGTAAAGGGTTTCCTTATTGTAAGGAATTGCTGTGATCCAGCGATCTTCCCAACCCGGTTTGGCTAATGTTTTGCGGTGAGTGACAAAGAATAATCCATCCTCAGGATCATCAAAAAACATACCATGTCCCATCCCAAAGGTACTTGGAAAGAGGGGTTTTTTATCCAATACCCAAGAACTGGGAAGTAAGGGATTTTCTCCAACAAGCCATAAAACGCCTGTTGTGTAGGCAGTTGTCCAGCTGGCATCAGCTGCAAATGTGAGTCCTAAGACTTTTCCATCTATTTCAATCACCTGAGGGCCTTCCATAATAGGTGCCATTGTTGTGCACCAAGATAGTGTTGGGCTAGCAATTTTAGTTCGCGATCGGGGAAGATACGTATCAATACCCATAATGTATAAGTGTTGCGGCATTTGGGAATCAAGTTCTTCCCAACCAGAATAAATCATGTAATTTTGATTTGATATCTTTATATGGGTTCCATCAATTGCCCAATAGTCCTTTTCGTTGTCTGCTATCACCTCGACAAATTGGTAGGGACCGGTTAGTTCTGGTGCGCGATACCGCAGCATTCGGTGATTGGAGTTATTGCCATCAGAGATGGCTACCCAAATTTCGTATACTCCGTTAATATAGTGAATTTCCTGTGCCCATACTTCTTGGTTATATTTCATTTCACTTTTTTGATACGACTCTACCGTCCATACGCCGGATGATTTTTCTAAAGAGGGAAAAGGTTGGGTGATGGGTAAAGCAATTTCTTGAATCTGAACAGCTTCGGTTGCCAGCTTGCTGATCGATGGAGCTGTATGGAGAGGTAGTAAAATCTGGCTTTCATCTGCAGAAAGTCGAGGACTTGTATAGGTTAAGGCTACTTGATGAGTACGAGGATCGCTGAAAATATAAGGGTCCGCTCCACTGC
>CAZULU010000032.1:0-4942 GCA_964621585.1 uncultured Pseudomonadales bacterium | reverse complement strand
AAGGCTACTTGATGAGTACGAGGATCGCTGAAAATATAAGGGTCCGCTCCACTGCCGAGGATAGTTTCTTGATAGGACTCTGGGAGAGATACTCTTTCCAAGTGAATACGAATATCTTTTTTGAGTTGGGAACTGATTTGCTGAGTAGGGCGTGGTGAAAGAGGATAGGGAACCCCCGTCACAGGAGAAAGGTCGTTGTGAGGAGGTCTTTCGTGAGGCTGTATTTCGGCTATTACCATCATACCCCTATCTATGTTTAACCGAATTATACAGCTGAGTACATTCGCTCAGCAATAACAAAGGTGGATGTGAAGATTTATTTAGTATTTTGAGAGATTGTGATTGAAAATTTCGAGTTATCGTAACCCTAAGTATTTTGCATCACCTAAAAATCCAGTGACTTCGGGCATGATAGTACGATGGTGGAGCATAGCGCCAGACTTTACAGTAAATAAACCATATTTTTGAGTAATTTGATCTTGAGCGAAGGCTAGTTGTTCATAGCGTTTCCATTCAGGTAGAAGGTTCATTTGCTGATATGGCTCAAGAAGTGACAACCGAACACTAAATTTAATGATCTTGAAGGAACGGTGCCAAGAAGAGTAGAGTTGATGGTACAAAATTGCAAACATTTCGGGAGTATGCCGAATAACTCGGGGGAGTGTTTTGAAACTGCCCCAATGTTCCCCGTGTTCCCCTCTGAGTCCAATAGAAACTTGTCTGCCTGCCAAGTTCATCTTGCGAACTTTATGGGTTACTTCCTCTGTTAAATTATAGAGGACTGATTTCACTACTTCTTCATTGTCACATAACTTGTACCCAGTAATAGATCGCCCCACACTTTTCATATGAGGTAGTGGTCGATCGATAAGTTGCAAAAAATGTGGTTCTTCACCCCACGCAATCTTTTGCAGCTCAGTTGTCCAAAAGGGACCAACTAAGGATTGCAATGTGTCTGTGGGAATAAAACGAATTAAATAAGGGGTAGTAGCACCAAGGGTGCGAAGTTTTGTTTCTAGCCGTACGCCGACACCACAGACGCTTCGAAATGGCGTATCTGCTAATAAATGATCTTTATTAGCTTCTGTAACTTCTTGGATACTCCCTTTGGGTGCAATTTCGGACGCCATTTTGGCTAGTAAGCGATTATGGCTAATGCCAATATTACATGTCACCCATTCTCCAAGTTCTTGTTTAATTTGGTGTTGAATGAGTTCCGCACATGCTCTCGGAGAATCATAGATATGTGCTAAACAATCAGAGATATCAATGAAAGCTTCATCCAGAGAAAAAATATATACCTCCGGAGCAATACTATTAAAAATCTTTTTTAATCTGTAAGTAGCATCTAAGCATCGATTAAAGTCAACAGGCACCGCTAGAATGTGTGGACAAAGTTGTTTGGCCTCGCTGAGTCGACAACCAGTTTGTACGCCAAAGTGTTTGGCCTCTTTACTGGCTGCAATCACACAAGAACGACCTTGATCCTTGGTTACTGCAATAGGTTTGTGGCGTAGTAAAGGATTTTCTTGCTGCAGTAACGTTGCAAAATAAGAATTAATATCAACATGGAGAATGGTTTTTTTTACTCGGTCCATAGTTCCTCCAGTATCCAGCTTTCTTCATCTCGGTTAAAGGTCACGCGAAATACTTGAGAGCGGCTCATCACGCTATAGTATCGAAAGCGCACTCCACCATTTTTTACATCGCTTTTTAACGTTATTTTATCAATCGGGTATATCTTATGACGCCACTTGAATTTTTTGGGAGTAAAGCTGTGGTGGTGATACACACCAGCAACTTCGATGGGTTCTTGGATAGTTACGTACATAGTGTATTTATCGTAAAAAACCCGAAGAAAGTCAACTCGATCACTATGGATCGATCGTACTCAAAATATTTCAGTCCTAAGAGACTTACTTTTTGATAGCAACTAAAACCATGAAGAGAGGGAACTCCATTCGGCTGCGGTTTTCCATTTTGGCATGTTTGCCTTCGCTTTTTTTTGTTGAGAGTAACTCTTCAATTGTTTCAATCATAAAGCCAGCGGCTTTCAGCATTGTAGTATAGTCTTGAAGAGAATGATGGTACGTCCAAATAACTGGGCTATGTTTCTTTCCGGGATGTGCTTGAAGTGGGATTTCAATTGGAGAGTAGTATCTATCAATTCGCCTATACTGAGTTTTCTTGATGGGGTCGATTTCCCAACTTGATTGTCTTGGAATACGAAAATATGGATGATTCAGGACAATGACCAATTTACCACCCGGGAGTAGATGCTTGCCAATTTCTTGAAGCGTAAATTCAGCGCGGGCAATATTTTGTAAGGCAAGAATAATAGTTGCGTGAGTAAAATCCCTTTGAGGCAATTGAAAGGGTTTCATAGCATCACGAACCAAAAAAGTGTGTGATGAGGTATTTTTACGTTTGGTAGCTTCCGCAATCAGTGATTTTGCACCGTCAATTCCCACATAGGTGACTCCTTCAGGGATATGGTCAATAAGGACACCATTTCCACAAGCCACATCAAGTAATTTATCACCAGCTTGAAGGTGTAACTGCTGTGTGACAGCTGGGAGTACAACTTGTTGGTGATAATAGTGACCGTGCGTGCTTACTTGAGAGTGATACCACCGACTGACATGTTCCCAATCAGTTTTTTTTTGCTGCATGAAGTTGCTCCTACACATATCTCTTGTATTATACCTGTTTTTTCCCATTACTAGGTTCTTACTCAGTGTTAGCTCATTTTTAATGAATAGACCGTATTCTTCTTATCATAGCCATTATTATAACGTCAACGAAAGGAGGCATATATGGCTCAGCATAACAATAATAGGGGAACGGATAATACGAGAGATTTTAATATGGATAGAGACACGACTGGAGAAAAAGGTGGTTCAACTGCTTGGGAGCAAGGCAATATGGATCGAAGCAACCTAGAAGAAAGAGATGAAATGGGATACGACATATCGGACACAGAGAACACTGACACTGAGATGAGTGAAAACTTCTAAGCACGTGAATTGTATAAAAAAGGGGGGAGTATTCCCCTCTTTTTTATGTTAATATTTTTCTTACATATTTATTACTGCTTCGGTACACAAAGACTGAACAATAAAGAGATAATACACTAGTTGCTAAATAATAAGACAATTTAACGACTTACATACAAAACGTTGCAAACTACAAAGAAAGTGACATGTACCTACCGGTACTAATTTTTTGAAATTTTTGTGTTCGATGTTAAAATAAGAATCTGGCGATACAGCGTAGTTATCATTAGTGATATGACAGAAATATTGTGTGTTGTGAGTGTGCCACTATGAAAACTTCTACTCCTGCAAAAAAAGTGCTTATCAGTGAAGATGATGAAGGTATTGTAGAATTGGTACAAATTTTACTGGAAGAGAGAGGTTACGAGGTGCTAAGTTGTGTAAGTTCAGAAGATATCTTTCAAGAAATCGATACATTTCATCCAGATTTAGCAATCTTGGATTTATGGATGCCTCGAATTAGCGGTGAAGAAATTGCGAAGTACATTCGACAAAAACCTGAGTTAAAAGATATCCCAATCATTATTCTCTCAGCCAGTCGCGATATCGGTGAAATAAGTGAGCGTATTCAAGCAACCGCTTATCTACCCAAACCTTTTGACATTGATGAATTCGAAAAATTGGTTGATCAACTTCTTTCTTAAGTTGATATGAATTCCCTTCATTACGTTTCTTTTTACACTCTTCATACACAATCCATGTATTATCTTAGTGAATTCCTTTTAGGATGATAATCAATACTTCTGACCATTACGATAATTTTATATGAATCGCCAACAAAGCATTATTTCAAACATAAAATTTTTTAAGTCATTTGTGGTTGGGGAATCTTCAAAGACACCAACTAAAAAAAAGAGCTATAAAACATATACAATCATTGCTTCCAAGCCTTTGTTGACAATTCCCACGCAAAACTAAATATTTACCGTTAAGATTCTGTAGATGTTTTTGTGTTTTTTTGTACTCAAAATACTCTTCCTTACTGGACTCTTACGCCTTTTTCTCTTCACCTTAAAGTAGCGTTCGTATGATGATCATAGTTATAAATTATGAGGATCGTAAAAAACCTGTTTTTTACGAAGACATTATGAAGCGCGTTAAAACTCAAGTGCGAAAGATGCTCAATACATATAGTCAAATCGAAGAGACTTCTTCTTTCAAAGATATTATTGTTTTTTCTCACCTACGTTGGGAGTTTGTCAAACAACGTCCACAACATCTTTTAGAACGTTTAGCAAAAGGGAGAAAGTTACTCTTTGTAGAAGAGCCAATCGCATATGCAGCCGATGATTACGGAACGGCTCATGAAATAAAAATTAGTCGCAACATAACTGTGATTCAACCACGCATTGAGCAAGAAGATTGGAGCACACTCCATCAAATAGTGGAACAGTATAGTAGTAAATTACACCTAGAAACGACCGTTTTATGGTTTTATTCTCCTGCTTTTGTTGACATGACCTCCTACATCAATGCAGATGTAATAGTCTACGACTGCATGGATCAACTCACGGCATTTAAGGGCGCTCCAGCAAAATTAATCGATCAAGAAAAGCAACTTCTGAATATTGCGAATGTAGTATTTACCGGTGGCAAATCGTTGTATGAAGAAAAAAGAAAATATCATCCAAATGTAGTATGTTTTCCAAGTTCGGTGGATCGCAAACATTTTGAGAAAGCGTTGTCGGATCAAACACCCTTACCACCAGATATTAATCGGATTCACAAACCAATTGTAGGATTTTATGGAGTGATTGATGAACGAATCGATTTGCAATTACTGGCTGTAGTTGCTGAAAAGTTGCCTGATGTGTCATTTGTGATGATTGGACCAGTTGTAAAAATTCAAGAATCAGACTTACCACGTGCCTTCAACCTTCACTACC
>CAZULU010000031.1:2843-10407 GCA_964621585.1 uncultured Pseudomonadales bacterium | reverse complement strand
CGATTAGCTTAATACCATGTTCTGATAAGGATTTTCCCTGACGAAGAGCATGTTCTCGAAGTCTGATGTTGTGATCTTTGGACCCTGTAAAGTGTTGGATAAACGCTCCCCAGCGTTGAGGTGGTGTAGACTTAATGTCAACTTGAATATTGTTTTTAAGCAAAATTCGAATCAAGTTATCACCATCTGCAAGGACTCGAAGTAGCTTTGGGTAGAGTTTGATGTGTTCTTTTACTGACTCAAAGTCTTGGGTAGCCAAGCCGATATCGATATCTCCTACTTCTGTTTTTTTGCGTCGTAGACTTCCGAGTGGCTCTGTTTGACTGACGGCAGGATGAGTAGCGATATATTTGACTAAATGGTCAGCGATGGAAAAAGCTTGGGTGTAAGGTATTCTTCCTGAAGAGTGTCGCAGTCTGGCGATACTTTCCAGAATGACTTGCTCGCTTTTTAGACCAAAACCTTCAAGTTCTCGAATTTTTCCAGCACTGGCAATTTCTTCTAAGCGGTCGATAGCAGTGGCTGGATCTGTGAATCCAAATAACATCGCTAGCTTATAGGCACGCTTGGCTCCTATTCCTGGTATATCAAGTAATGGAAACATTCCGGCGGGCATTTGTGCAGTGTAGCGTTCGATTTCTTGACATTTTCCTGTTTCAAGGAGTTCCACAATTTTGCTTTCGATCGCAGGCCCTATGCCTTCCATAAATTCAAGATCTTTTTTATCTTGATAAATAGAGCTTATTTCGTCTGTTAAATCATGTAAAATTTCGATTGCTCGCTGGTAGGATCTAATTTGAAAGAAGTACTTTTTGGGGTCCAGCACCTGGAGTGCGGCTGTTAAGTGTTCAAATTGTCTAGCAATTTCCTGATTAGTCATACTCTTATGATCTCGGATGTGATGAGAAAAGTCAAAAAGAAATACTAGAAAGATGATGTTTGCAAATTTAAATGTGTTGAGTATAATACTTGTCTATCAAAGGCCCCGTGGTGTAGCGGTTAACATGCTTCCCTGTCACGGAAGAGATCACCGGTTCGATCCCGGTCGGGGTCGCCACCTCTTTAAATTCCTCTTGTCTTTTTTCAACTTTCTGTGAAAATGATCATAATTTACTCTGCCAAGTTTTCATGACTAAAGAACAACTCAAAAAGTGGTTAAAACTCATCAAGGAGTACGAGGCTCCGGTCAGTACTTTCCTCGGAATAATGGTTGTGATCAGTAGTATCGTTCTCATAGTAACCGCACTTATTGTTGTACGAAAATCCACCTTTTTTTCCCAGAATATAGTGTCTCCTAATACTCAACCCTCCCCGACCCCAATCTCCCAGTCTACAGAGCTTCCCAATTCAATCTATGTGTATCTTCAAGATGGAAAGTATTTTGTAGAAGGTTTGCCAACCAAGTATGTAGTCACCGATCAGGACACACTGGAGAAGATTGCGTTAGCATTTTTTAAATCTCAAGAAAATATTCAAGATATTTTGGAAGCCAACCAGTTAGCTACTAGCTCTGCAGTGTATGTAGGACAAGAACTATTGATCCCCAACGTCCCCACTCGTCTTTCATCCGATATTATTGAGTTAGAAAAAGAATCACAATAAATGAAGTGGAGCCCCCTGTCAGAATCGAACTGACGTTCACGGTTTACGATACCGTTGTTCTGCCACTGAACTAAGGAGGCAATGAAGATCGACAAGATTATAATCTAGAAACAGAAATATTTATAGAGAAATCTCAACCACAAGTGGCATGTGATCAGAAATATCTGCTTGCGGAGCTTCTGCATTCAAGATTTCTATATTCGGTGATAGATAAACATAATCCACCACAAACTGTAAGTCACCATGTTTCCAGCGTTTATTATTGAAGGTGTTGTTTATTTTTCCTGTAAAAACGTTTGTAAGTTTTTCATCAAGTCCTCGCATTGTGTCTGTTGTTGGAACTGTATTAAAATCCCCTGAACACACCACATATAGTTGGTTCTGTACTTCTTCCAGAACTAAGTCTCGCATCTGAAATCGCCGCTCATTATCTAAGCCATCAAATCCCCACACACCATGCATGTTGATTGATTTCACTTTGTTCCCGTTGATATTTATTGTTGAGGATAAAAAATTTGCTGGTGATAAAGAGAAGTCTTTTTTTAGTACTTCATTATAATATTCATAGCGCAAGCCCGCGTGTCCAGGAATATAGACTGTATGTGACTCTTCAATTGGATAGCGAGAAAATGTAGCATTTCCCATCGGAATGTTGTGGTCTTTTGTGACTTGAATGTCAAAGGTTTTGGAGAAGGCAGCGTATGGATAATCAAAATGTTGTTGGATGTATTGAAATAACGAGAAATTGGGACTTTCAGGAAAATAGAGATTGTGTTCGTTGCTATAGACCTCTTGTAAGTGCAAGATATCTGCATCTTGCTTTTGTAAAAAATCAATAAGAGGCTGAAACACTTGTCCACCATGCCACGTATTGAGTTGAAGGAGTTTAAAAGAAGTCATAATTGTTGTTAACGTATGGTTGTGCTGAGCGGGATACCAGAATCGAACTGGCCTCTCATCCTTGGGAAGGATGCATACTACCGATGTACTAATCCCGCGATAGAAGATTTTCTCATTCTATCACAGCATTGCATAGTGAAAAGCACTGATAGACCTCAAGTGTTTTTTTTACTATCATACTTATATGACAGATACTAAAGACCCTTTGGTACATACTCTAGAATCTTTTCAGCAAGAACAAGAGAAAGTAAAGGAACAAATTATGTCAACACGCCTTACCCCCCGTCGTGCCCAAGTCGAGCAAAAGAAAATATTGACCCAAACAGTTGTTTTTGTGTTACTCACTATTGTGCTCGGTTTGGCAATGGTATTTGTGATAATTCCCGGGCTCATTCGCTTTGCAGGAAGTTTAACCGGAATTGCTAACCCTGCAAATAACGATACTGTAGCTCCTCGAGTTCCGATATATTCTGCACCTGTTGCTGCCACGAAAGATCAAGAGTTAGTTGTGGAAGGTTTTGGGGAACCCGAGTCGCTAATTTATCTCATGCATAATGGAGTGAAGTCAGAAGAACGAACAGCTGACGCAGAAGGTAAGTTTGTATTCACAATCTCCTTAGATGAGGGCGAAAATGTGATAGCGTTTTACTCAGCTGACGCAGCCGGTAATGAAAGTGCTGTAGGGCGTGAATACGTAACGATATATGATACCCAAGCTCCTGAGATTGAGTGGGCAACCCCAGAGGATGGAAAACTTGTGACGAATTTGCGCGAACGAATGATTGAGGTAAAAGGGAAAACTTCAGAAGTAGCCAAGATTTATCTCAATGATCGACTAGTATTCTCTGATAGTGAAGGCAACTTTACAGACAGTTTTCAGTTGCAAGAGGGAGAAAATACGCTACGTCTAAAAGCCATTGATGAAGCCGGCAATGAAAGCGAACAAGAACGAAAAGTAACCTTTAGACCGTAACACTAGATTGCGGAGATTAGATACCAGGGATTAGTGAGTGGATTCATTTTGGTTTATTGTGACGTAAATGAGGATGAGCAATACCATGGTCCAGATATAAAACAGCGAGTTGTTGAACAGACTGTGAATAGAAACAGAAGCTATCACACTCCACCACAGTGATGATTGGATAGTTTTCATTGACTGAAATAATACTCCAGCCAAGAGAGTGCTTCCTATTATTCCTAAGGAAGAAAAGATAAATATAAAACTGTTATCTGGAGCTGTGGCATGATTAGGAATTTCCCGTACTTCAATATCCCTGTACAGACCTTTTCCAATTAACATATGCTGAAAGCTTAACGTACGTAATGCGCGCTGATTACTTTCTAACCGAGACTCAATACTTGCAGTGCGTTCTAATTTTACGCCTTCCCCATCTGGTCGTGGTAGAAATGGAATGCATGCCAGCAATACAAACACGATCATCAGAGATTTCCATTGTTTTGTAAGCAGGCTAAAAACTACGATACCTCCTATTAGAGCCACATAACCAGCTCTTGAGTATGTTAGTAAGATGGCGAGTAAAAAAAATGGAAGTTGCAAAAAGTAGGCTTTAGGACTCCAGCGTTGTTGCTTACTTAGCCAGGTCAAGAGTGTGAGTAGCAATATCAGCGCTGTAAAATTTGGATCAAACAATGTCGAAATTAAACGGTAATAATGATCATCCCACCCTGAGTATACGAGGAACCGTGTATCTGGAATAAAAAGGTATTGCAAGAGTCCGGAAAGGGCTATAAGGCTCCCCACTCCTATGATTGTGTGATAAAGGGTTGAAGATGACAGGTGATACTTAGTTTTTCCAAGCTTCAATAAAGGAAGTAATAATAAATAGAAAGTAAAGCGAACTAGGTACAGGAGTGAGGGCAGTTGAAAATCAACGAGACTGAAGAGAGTCGCTTGCAGACCAATAAACACAAGCAAGGCAATCATCCAACGAACTACGGCTAACTGACGTAAGAAAAGAGTATGAAACTGATGGATAATTGGTTTAGCAAATAAAAATATCCACAGAGCAAGGATGAGCTCATGTCCATAGATTGCAACAGACGAAGTGATTTGAAATCTTTGTAACTGTCCAAAGGCTAATAATCCAAAAAACAGAACATATAGTGTCCAAAAAAGATTGATTTGTATTAACTTTTTTTTATTTTGCATGTTTCAACTCATAATGATGTACTCTTACTGACAGAGAGTGTACTGACATGAGTACAGCATACATTAATCCTCGAAAGCCATCCCGAAAGCCTTGCTTCATACAATAATTCACAAAAAATTTTCCAGTTGGATACAAGAGTGACTGTACAAGATGAGAAAGATTTTGAGTTTGGATGTCTACTGCTCTGAGGCGAGAATACTTATTTATTTTATGAACAAATTCGGTGATGGATTGGTGTGAATAGTGTTCTAAAGAGGAAGATAACGGGTGTATAGTTCCTGATATATGTAGTTCTTCATGAACTGCATGTTGCCACTGTCCGTGTCCTTTTTTGACTAATCGAGTGAGTTGAATATTTCCGGCTTCTCCATAACGAAGTGCTCTATTCAAAAATATATCTTGACGATAAACTTTCGCCCCAACTTCTCTACTGTTTTGAATGAAAGCAAGAATTTCCTGCTGCAATGCTAATGAAATAACTTCATCACTATCTAAAAAAAAGAGCCATTCTTGAGATGCTTGAAGTGCTGCCCAATTACGGACTTCACTAAAGTTAAGTGGTGAGGTCTTCCAGTTTAAGACTTGAAAACTATACTTTTTTAAGAGTTGTGGCCAATTATTTTGAGAATTATGGTCGATAACCAGTACTTCATCAGCCCATTGTGCAGATGCCAAGCTTTTCTCAAATATCTCGTCATGTCGATGAGTGAGTATAATAATCGAGATTGTCTGTTTCATAACTCTACTTATAGTTCCGGAATAGAAATAAGATATACCGATGGATATTCATAGATATCCGCATTAGGATAGCTCAATAGTCTGGTATTTTTTGGTTCAATGAAAAAAGTCTGACTATTTATATTGAGCGCACTCCCTTCTCTTTTCCCCAAGTATAATCCCACATACCGAACATTATCGAGATAACTGTGGAACCTGTTTTCTGGGGCTGTGGAGGATAAAACATATGGAGAATTTCCACTCAATTCAATTACTTTTTTCATGACTTGCACTTGTTCTCCAAAACCTATTCCGTAATGAAATTGTGACAAGGTAGGGGTTACTAGAAAATTATGTTGAGGGATCTGTACAGTATTATACAAAGCAAGCAAAACAATCAATCCAACTATCAGTCGTGTGAAAAAGGAGGATAACGTTGTCAATCCATAGGCCACTAAGACAGGAAGAAAAATAAAGTATGGGGGCATATATGCTTCGGATGGTTGACCACGAAACACATAGCCTAGAGTTAAGATTAAAAATGAGATTGCCGTGAGTTCAATAAAGATGGGCAACTGTTTATACCGTCTAAGGATGTTAACGAATGCAATGAAGCTCACCAAGCCCATCGCAACAGCAATAAAGAACTGATCTATGGAAAAGAAACGAGTGAAATAATGAAAAAAATGTTGCCAAGTTAATGGAAGATAATCAATCATTTGTTGAAATTCAACGAAAATTGAGTTATCGCCGTGTAGCTTATTCAGGATTTTTTGAAAAACTACTGACGCTTGGACGAAGAAGGGTAATACCCCAATTACTCCACCTACCGTAAGAATAAAAAAATGCTTGAGTTGAAATTGCTTGGAACGTACCAAAGCATATGGAAGCATGAGTAAAAGCGGCAAGAGTGACAACTCTAGTTGAAATAATAGACCCCAACATAATCCTGCCCAAAATACACTAAATTTTTTTTTCTCAACAATTTGAATAAGTGCGAACAGATACATCAGTGTGAGTAACGGAATCAGGGTAATATGATAGGCCATCCGACTATGCGCGACTGCAATAGGTGAAGTGGCAATCATCAAGGTGGCCAAGAGCGCAGCTGTACTATTCTTTGTGAATTTTTCCACTCCCCAAAAAACCAGACCAACAGTCAGTACGCACAAGGCAGCAAATAGTGAAAAGACCCACATTGGATTATTATTGCCAATTAAAAAAGCAACTCCTAACATCCACACCATGAGTGGTCCTTGGTGAAATACTGGGACACTTGTTGCGATACCTTTTAGAGGAATCTGACCGGTCTGGACCATCTCTTGTGCTGCTAAAAAATCTCGGCCAGCATCTCCAAAAAAAATAGCGTTATGATCAAGTTGCCACAGGCGTAGCCAGGCTGCAATCACTATAATGAGCAGAAGAATTTTTTGAGAACGAAGGATATCAAGTAGTTCAAAAGCAGTGTTACTAAAAAAACTTCTGATTGCAATTAACGTAGCATCAATAGTGGTTATGAATGAATTAGGTTTCATGAGGTACCGGTGTATAAAGTGTTTTTCGAAGTGCAACAATAAATACAGGGAAAGGGGCAATGCGGGATATCAAAATGCTAAGGGCTGCTCCTTTTAGACCAAAAGCTTGTGATAAAGGAATGATACTTATCACCATCGATAAAAGTGTAATAGTCAGTATGCAAAGCATCCATCGGTACTGTTTTTGAGATACGAACAAACTTGTGCCTATATTAAAAATACCTTGGATGTATCCAGCAATTGCTAAGATCGGTAAAAGTGGAACGAGGGGAAGCCAATTGTCCCCGAGCAATATCTTTACGATAAGTGTTGGAAAGAAAATGAATAATAATGTAGGCACAAGAAGTAAACCGCTAAATGTCATTACCACTTTGATAAAAGCTTTGCGTAAACGTGCTTTATCCGCTTTTATTTTGGTGTAGACAGGAAATGAAGCATGAATGACTGATAAACCCAATTCAGCTGTTCCGGATTGGGTTGCTGCATAGGCATTTCGGTAAAAACCCAGATTTGTAACCCCCAAGATACGACCAATGATAAGATCATCAACATTTTTGTTGAGATAATCTATTACCGAGAAGCTGTTGAGCCATTTGGTATGTTGGAAGATTTCTTTACTAATTATGCGATTCCATTTGA
>CAZULU010000031.1:0-2743 GCA_964621585.1 uncultured Pseudomonadales bacterium | reverse complement strand
TTGAGCCATTTGGTATGTTGGAAGATTTCTTTACTAATTATGCGATTCCATTTGAAGCGAGGACGTAAAGAAACGAAAAGATAAGAAAGAATGACATCAATCACTGCGTGCACAATGATACCCAGTATAAGCGCCAATACATTTCGCAGCATGAGTGCGAGAATCACTGAAGCTATCACATCTGTGAGGGCAAGCAAAAAACGGTACACAGTGTCTTTTTGAAACTCTAAATTTTTATGCAAGGTAACTATTCCAGGATTAATAAATCCCCGGATAATAGGTACGATACTAGCAATAACAACTAATGGAAATAATGTGTCTTGCTGATAAAAAAACTGTAACGGCCAACTGATGGTCAGCATGATTCCTGCAATCACGATTCCTCGGACAATGGAGATGACCCAAGCAGTGTCCAAAAAATGTGTAGGATGTTTATCTGATTGAACAATAACTGTGTTGATTCCTGTTTCTGCAAAGACTTCAACTAAGGATAGCGAGACGAGCACTAACGAGAATAAACCAAAATCTTCCGGCAGTAATAACCGGGCCAAAATGGCAAGTTTTACCGCCGTTAGTACCTTGGAGCTGAGTTTGAGTCCTCCGCTCCACCCTACACCTTGAAGAAATGCTTGTTGGTAACCCATGTATTTGATTATAACTCTTTAGTTGTAGGTTGTGCGTTGTAAGATGTGAGTGATTGTAAAAAGTGCTCTGTTTTTGTGCTTGTTTTCCATTAATCTGCAAGAGATAATGTTCTGTATCTGTTTTCGGAGTTGCTATGAATATTGCACAAGCTATAGGGTCCTTTTTCCTAGATATTATTGAGACCGTTGTTATTGCACTGTCAATTTTTTTGGTTGTGTATCTGTTTTTACTTCAACCACATCAGGTGAATGGTCAATCAATGGTACCCACCTTTCAAAGTGGTGAGTACGTACTTACGGACAAGGTAAGTTATAAAATTGGTAACCCAGAACGTGGGGATGTGATTGTATTTCATGCTCCAGAAGCTGCTAACTGTCCAAAAGGAACAGGCTGTGATTTTATTAAGCGAATTATTGGTTTGCCTGGAGATTCTATTCAAGTGCGTGACGATGCGATTTGGGTCAACGGTGTGCAGTTAGAGGAACCTTATATTCCAGAAGAATTTGATATTTTACCTGGTGAATACACTCGCAACCGTGTTGTTACTCTTGGTCCTAATGAGTATTTTGCTGTCGGTGATAATCGTCCCTATTCCAGTGATTCTCGTGCTTGGGGCCCAATTACTCCTGACTTGATAGTAGGACGTGCATTTTTCCGCTATTGGCCTCTCAACAAAGCTGGTGTCGTTCAACACTTTAAATATAATGTAGAGTAAACGTATTATTGAGGGTTGCGATTTTCTTTCAAGTCTTCAGTAATTAACACTCTGATAACTTTCCCTTTACTGTTTTCACTAATGCTAATGAGTTTCCCTTCTGTGTCTTCTGAGTTAACAAAATTGGGAAGTAACTTGCGGCGTTTTTCTTTGGGAATGACAAATATTTTTGTAAGAGGCTCATCACTATCAATAATCGAAACTAATACCCCTCTGGCTGTTATGGGAATGCCTTCTTCATAGACAATGGCAATATCGCCGTTGGTTCTTTCTTCAACGCGGATTATTTTACCAGTACTTCGTTTGGCCTCTTTTAGGCTCGACATACGTATCTAATTATTCTCTTGCAAGCGCCAGGATTTTCTCCAGCTCTCGTTGAGTTTGTGCTGGACTCCCTTTAAGTGTGATATAGACCTTGGTTTGTTTTGAAGATTGTGACATCTTAACATTTGAGTATGGGCCGAAGGCTTTTTGAAGCTTCTTTTGCCACATATCAATTTGACTGTTAATTACAGGATCCAAGTGTTCCTTTTTCATCTCAGGAGTTTTCACCATCTGCTCTTTCATCATGCGGGCTAGTGCTTCGGCGCGACGGACTGAACCGTTCTCTTTCAAAATGACTTTGTATGCTTCGATCATTAATCGTGGATCTTCAATAGCAGCTAATGCTCGAGCATGACCTTCTGTGATGAGCCCTCCAACGAGACCATCTTTAATGGCATCAGGGAGTTGTAAGAGGCGGAGACTGTTACTAATAAAGGCACTCGATTTGCCAATTTTACGAGCTATATCTGCGGCTGTAAGACGGAACTCGATGATTAATCGCTGAAAGGCTTTTCCACGATCCAAAGCGTTGAGGTCAACTCTTTGCACATTTTCAATTAACGCCATTTCTAGCATTCCTCGAGGAGTTGTCTTTTTTATGATTGTAGGTACAGTTTTGAGTCCTGCAAGTTTCGCAGCGCGCAGTCTGCGTTCTCCGGCAATCAGTTGTAATCCAGCAGGGGTTTGTGCTACCACAAGCGGTTCAATAATTCCGTGTTCTTGAATAGATTGTTTGAGATCTTCAAGTTCTTCTTTATTGAAATGGCCACGTGGTTGAAGTGGGTTGGCTTGTATTTGATCGATATCGAGGTGTTGGACCTGGTCAGACATACAGAATACTCCTTTTGTGTCCTGATTATCAGGAATTCAATAATCAAGTTATACACTTTTCACTTAATGTAACAGAATTTTTCACGAAAGAAAAGCAGAGGAAGTACTTTGTTGGCTACTGTTGGTCACCGATACAAAAACAACCGCCCTGTGATTCTTTAGAAGAATTAGTAGCGGTTGTCGAATAATTACAGATTATTTACTTACGACGTTGACCACAGTTTTACC
>CAZULU010000030.1:6744-10458 GCA_964621585.1 uncultured Pseudomonadales bacterium | reverse complement strand
GAGGTAAATTCACTTTCCATTTGTTTCATGAGCTTTGCTTTTTCATTTTCCCACTTATTACGCTCTTCTTCGACAAAAGCCTTGACTTCATCCTTTGCTTTCGCCATCATTTCTTTCTTTTTTTCGTCAACTTGAGTTTTGGCTTCAGCCATAACTGCTGCAGCTTCTTTTTTTGCATCTGTTGAAGCCTTTTGTTTTAAAACTTCAATTGCTTCTTTTTCTTTAATAACTTCTTCTGCTGCTTTTTGTCCTTCTTCAATTTTTTTCGCACGGTTTTGAAGTGTTTTCAAAATTGGTTTGTACATGAGGAAGGTTAATGCTCCAGCTACTACCCCAAAGTTGATTATTTGGAAAAGAATTTGTGAGAGTTGGATTTCCATATATGTCCTAATGTGTACTGAGACAGTACTGAATGTTACTGATTTTAAAAAGTAAAAACTCCTTTATAAGGCCGATGACTATCGGCCTGAAAAAAAGTCTTTATACAAATTTCAAGATCAAGGCAACGACCAATGCGTAAATAGCAACAGCTTCAGCAAAAGCCATACCCAAAATCATATTGGTTTGAATTTTGCTTGCTGCTTCTGGATTACGACCAATTGCTTTCATTGCAGAAGAAGCAATCCATCCAATTGCGAGTGCTGGACTGAATGCACCGAGTGCAATGGTGAGTGCGATAGGAAGGTTTTCCATAAAACTCCTTTTGAGTTTAATTCCAATATGTAAGTTCCATTTGTTTTTTTATAGGCAACTTGTCATTGGTTCTATGTTTTATAATGATTACTTTACGATAGTAAATTAATAATAATGTATTATTAATGATGCTCGTCATGGTTCACGGTTGCCATGTTGAAAAATACCATTGTCAACATTGCGAAGACCAAGCCTTGAATCAGACCTACAAACAACTCAAGTCCGTAAAATGGCATTGGAGCAATTACAGGAACTAAGAATGAGATCACAACCAGCAGTACTTCTCCTGCAAAGATATTGCCGAATAAACGAAATGCATATGAAATGATCTTAGTAAATTCTCCTAAGAACTCGAGAATTCCGACGAAGAACATAATAGGGCTTGAGAAGTTGAAAAACTTTTTAATGTATCCTGCTCCAACATATTGAAACCCAATGATCTGCGCCATAACTTGGGAAATAATCGCTAATGCTAACGTCATGTTCAGATCTGCCGTTCCTGCTCGGAACAATGGAACAAATACTTTGTGTGGACCTTCCTCTTCATGCGCTTCTAGTGGCTCAACATCGTGGGTTTCAGTTGGCTCACGAAGCACAAAGTCTTCAGGTTGCTCGAGTTCTAATGACTCTTGAGCTAAGTTGGTCTCGAAACTAGGTGTTTCAGCATGTGCTTGCTGAACAATTGCTGGCAGTGATGCATGAGGGGCTTCTTCTTCGTGAATTACTCCAATTGTTCCAACACCAGGAAGGAGTCCAATCCAGTTATTGAGGACAATAAATAAGAAAAATGATGCAACAAACGGGAAGAATGCGACCGATTTCTTATGAGATCCTACAACACTGTAGACTAGATTATAAAGCATTTCGATGAGCCATTCTGCAAAATTTTGAATTCCCTGAGGACGCTTTGCGTTCTCTTTAAACGAAGCGTTAACCGCAAAAGCAAAAGCGATCAACAGACCACTTGCGATCAGACTGGTTAACATTGAGTTTGTAAAGGGAAAACCCGCAATTTGAAAGAGGGGCTCAGCTGAGATTGAAATATGAAGACCACCCGCTGCCATGGTGTATTCTCCTTGAAAAAAAATAATTCCTGATGTCAGAGCTAGGAACACCATGAATTATATCCGAGGATGAGCTGTGCGCAAGAGGGAAACTCGAAAAAGTTGTTGGTGGTTGGTTGTTAGTTGTAGTAACGCACGTCAACAACTAACCTATTACTGCGTTAAATATTAATGGAAAGATACCGGATGTTACTCATTCAAGACGATGACGACATCGTATCTGCCTGAGGTGTCTTCAACAGTAGTGTACACTATTTCTTCAAAACTCCGTTCTGTATCCCCTTCTAGCTGTGCCACAATTCCTGGCATTTTTTCTGTGTCTTTCACCATGATAAAGGTGCCAGCACTAGTGTAGTCGCCTTTCGCATTCCCGGTTTGAACTTTAGTGTAACCAGCGTTTTTGAAAGTTGTGGCTGTTTGTCCAGCATAGCCAGCTTTGGTGGTAGCGTTGACCACTAAGATGTTTACGTCTGTTTTAGCTATTGGTTCCGGGGTTGGAGTAGGAGTTGGTGTCGGCGTAGATTCTGGTGTTGGCTCAACAACCTCAGGCGATTGGTTGCTGGAGATGAAACTATTGTTTCCTTGCAGGGCTTGTTGAGATACAACAATTCCGCCACCAATAAGAGCTATGACGATAGCGATCCCGGTGCCTAGTAAAATGTAAGAAAACAGATTGCGTTTTGTTTTTACTATTTTCTTGGTTGGCAGTGCAGACTGTTCTGTGGGTTCTACTTTGGAGACTACAGGAGTTGGTGTAACTGGTTTTATCACTGGGGCAGTAACTGAGACTGGTGTTACTTTTGGTAAATCAACAGCATCAAGTGTAGAGGTTTTTACATCAGCCTCTTTTTCATCTTCTAGAGGTTTTTCAACTTTGTCTACTTTGTGGACTTCTTCTGCGACCATATCCTCATCGTTTTCTATTTCACTACTAGATTCAGGAACTTCAACAGTTTCTGGTTTAGAGATGACTGCCTCTTCTGTTTTTACCGCCGCTTTTTTGATATTCGGTGTAGGTAACTCATTGGCTTTTGGCGCTTCCTCTTCTTCTAAAACAGAAGGAATGACAGCGGGCGTCGAAGCGGTGGCGGTAGATGCTGGCATTTCAAATTCTGGGAAAGGAAACTTGTTTTCAATAATTTCTCGATAACCCAACACCAATGCTTTTAGGGCATGCGGAGTGTCACTTTCTGCCTTTACTTTTGGTAGATCTACGGGTTGAGAAGGGAAAACTTCCTCTACAGTTTTTTTCACTTTTCCATCGCTAGTAGCCAAGGAAAGATAGACATGTTGGAGGTGCGGATGAGATTCTTTGAGTTTTTCCAATTCTTCAGATAATTCAGTCAATTCCGCACTGGGGACTGTTCGAGCATACTCTACTCCAATGTAATGAGAAGTAAGTAAATATGCCGTAGGCGTTTCTAAAATAAATAGTGATGGGTCAATAGATACAAATGCCTTTACTACAAAACTAGCTGGGACCATATTCTTGAGGGTAACCCCAGCAGCATGTAACGCATCACTGATACGTTGTAAATTTGACTTGGTCATTGCTGTAATTTGGATAGTCTGAACGCGTGAAGTTTTTGCCAGATCAAGTGTTACTATGTGAAGCGGGTCACTTTGCTTTGGAAAAGCGGTGCTAATGGTATTACTAATGTGTTCTTCTAAACTCAACTTATCATTGACTGGGAAGTCTCCAATATGATGCAAGAAAATATCATCAGCCACGACAATGTGTATGTTTTTTACCTTCAATTGCGTGAGTGTGGCTTCAAGTGAATCTCTTTCAATTTCTCCATTGGCAATCAATGATGCATCGATTTTAGTCACATTAACGAGCTCAGGTGTTTTAGCTTCTGTGTTCAGCTCTGCAAAGTATGATTCATCTGGTGAAATAAACAAGATTGGTGAGTTTTTCGGTAGTGAGGGCATGGTACTTTTATATCAGTTTTTA
>CAZULU010000030.1:4496-6644 GCA_964621585.1 uncultured Pseudomonadales bacterium | reverse complement strand
CGTTTGACTTCCATCTTTTCACCAATTTTACCTGACAGCTCTTTGATCAATTCGGCAACAGTAATTTTTGGGTTACGATTGTATTGCATATCAAGCAGTTCTTCGACATTTTCAGGAGCCATACTGGCAACTTGCATTGCAATTTCTTTTGCTAAGTTTTGAAATTCTTCATTACGTGCCACAAAGTCGGTTTCGCAAGAGAGTTCAATCATTGCTCCAACGCGGTTTTGGTGAACGTATGACACAATCGCACCTTCGTGGGCTTCACGCTCTGCAGCTTTTTTCTCTGCTCGAGCTAAACCTTTTTGGCGAATCCATTCTTTGGCTTTGGTCATATCGCCGTTAGATTCTTCCAGCGCTTTCTTGGCATCCATAACGCCAGCGCCTGTGTCTTCACGAAGTTGTTTGATGAGATCCATGGTAATTGCCATAATGACCCTTCGGGTAAATTACAAATTATTAATTTCTAAATTCCAAATAACTTCCAATAGTTGGTATTATTGTTTAGTTGGTTTTACCGATATTCCTGTCTATGACAAAGTCGTCACTTTGTGACCGGCAAGCAGGCATTCAGGATCTAAGCCTAAATTATTGCCAACTAACAAAAACCTCCCGCAGGAAGTACGGGAGGAGTATATCGAAAAAACACTAAAAAAGCTAGATCTTATGATTCGTCATTAGATCTGTCACTTTTCATCATTTGTTCCCATTGAGCCATTTTCTCTGGATCTAGAGGCCTAGTGGCTTGTAGATTTTGACGATTTTCGTCAAATGTTTGTTGCATTCCTTTTGGGAGTAATCCTTTTTCTTGTGCCGTTTTAATCATTCCTTTAGGAGGTAATAGACCCTTTTCTCTTGCAGTATCGAGTAAACCCATATTTTCCTTTCCATGCTGGCACAGACAAAACGCGAAGTCAAGCTATTTTCACAAAAATCCCCTCGCTTAGCGAGGGGATTCTCTTTTAAAAATGAATTTATTATTTTCGTGCAGCTCGACCAGCTTTGTAGGCTTCTGCCACAGCGTGGATCATGTATTCCAAACTGCGCACAGCATCATCATTGGCTGGGATGACATAATCAATGTGTTCTGGATTGTCATTAGTATCCACCATACCAATCAATGGAATACCAGCAGCGGTAGCTTCTAAAATAGCAGTGTCTTCTCGACCCGCGTCGATGATGAACAACGCGTCAGGGAGTTTACGGAGCTCTGAAACTCCTCCGAAGAAGCGCTCTAAACGCTGCGCTTTTTTGTCGAGCAACGTACGCTCTTTTTTGGTGTAGTTTTTGAACCCACCTTCAGCGAGCCCTTTGCGGATAGAGTTCATTTCCTTGATAGATTTGGAGACTTGTTCCCAGTTAGAAATGAATCCACCGAGCCAGCGGTTGATGATATACATCGCACCAGCATCGACAGCTTCTTTTTTGACAATGTCTTTGGCTTGACGTTTGGTACCGACAAAAATCAAGGTTTTGTTTTCTTTACCCAATTGATAGGCAAATGTGCAGGCTTCCTTAAGTTTTTCAGCGGTGATGATCAAGTCAAAAATATGGACGCCACCTTTTTTGGCGTAGATATACGGAGCCATTTTGGGGTGCCAACGACGAGCTTGGTGACCGAAATGTGCACCAGTTTCAAGCATTTCTTTGAGATCAAATTCTGGAGAATAATTACTAGATGTAGGATGTGAGTTGTGAGATGTAGGTGCAGATTTTTTCACAGCTTCCGCAACTACTTCTTGGGCAACTTCAGTAGCCACTGCTACAGTTTCTGCCGTAACTTCTGCTCGAGGTTCAGTTTTCTTTACTGATTCTGTTGCAGTTTTAGTAACTTTTTTAGCAGCTGTTTTTTTTGGAGCTGCTTTTTTTGCTTTGGTTTTGGCTTCTTCTGCCATAAAAACCGCCTTTCGTCCACTCATCCGTTTATCCTTCGACGTTGCTCAGGACAAGGTGGTTATGTTCGGATGATGAGTCGTTAAAAATAATTTACTAGATTCGTTAGGAAATTGTGATTACAATGACTTGAGAAACTAGAAGAATGGATAATATCACAACTTGAGAAATGACTCAAGAGGACGGAGAGCACAACTCAACAGCATTTTCGAGTAAAGACACAATTGTCATGGGCCCCACTCCACCTGGAACTGG
>CAZULU010000030.1:0-4396 GCA_964621585.1 uncultured Pseudomonadales bacterium | reverse complement strand
CGCCAGGGTTTTTGAATAATAATTCCAGTTACTTTGTCACTGCTATTTAGTTGTTGGATAACGTCGATAACTTGTTCAACTGGATCAAGCATAGAAAACGTGTGAACCTCATAGCCGATTCCGACATGTTTTGCAGATGCCTTCTTTTTGTCCGTATAGAGGACACTGCCAGCATCTTCAGAAAAAAGAATAGCAGCAATGTGAGGAGTGATGTCCTGCGTACGCAAATTTTGGACCTCTTTTTGTAAAGTCAATTCTCTTTGTTTAGCTAGAGTTACTCCGTTGAACAAAATCATGGTGGGTATTGTACACTACTTACTCAAGCAGTGCTTGTAATCTCCTGACATTTTCGGCATCGGGACCGTTGCCATCAATCCCTGGGACTTCTAAAATAAAAGGAATTTGAGCAGTTTGAGGTAGATTTAAGAAATACTTGAAATCTATAGCAGGGATATTTCCATCCCCTAGATTGTCGTGTCGATCCCGGCCTGAGTCAAAAGGATCACGACTGTCATTGACGTGGATGACTTTTAATGATGACCACAAATTGAGATCATTGATAACTTCGGTCACGACTTTTTCTTTTGTGTTTTGATCGTCTTGGAGAAGTTCTGAATTTGCAGCTAATGCATACCCGGCAGCATGCGCATGACAAGTATCTAAGCACCACCCCAATCGATCAGATTTCACAGTATCCAGCAACCACCGTATTTCAGCCAAGTCACTACATAATTTGCCGTTTTGACCGGCAGAATTTTCGATCAGCAGTGTCGAGTTTTTGGGGGTTTGGGACAGAATTTCTGAAATTCTGTCTGCAACTTGGTGTTTGACGGCTTCCCAACCTCGACCAGTATGGGAACCTAAATGGACAACCACTCCTGCCCCGTTGATCAAAGCATCAAATTTGAGTTCATAGATAATGGAGTCTACAGATTTTTGAACATTTTCCTGTTTATCAGAAGCAAGATTGACCAGATACAATGCATGAGTAAATATTGGGGTGATAACATACTGTTCTTGTTCTGCAAAAAGTTGCTTGACTGGTTGAGCCTCGAGAGCAGGTTTTCTCCAAATTCGAGGACTTCCCGAAAAAATCTGCACACAATTGCATCCTATTTCGGATGCACGCAGTATAGCTTTATCTATTCCACCTGCTGCAGAAACGTGGGCTCCAATTTTGTGTGTGCTCATAATACAACTCCTTTAGATCTCACTATATACAGGAATTTATTGTTTTACTCTTCTGATTCCATACAACACATTATAGTGTTTACTTTCAAAAAAGTCCGCTAGAGGCCAAACACTATAAGCATTTTTCTTTGAAGTATAGTTTCCGCTTTTTGTCCATCTATGTACATGCGCCAACTGAGTTAGTTTTTCTTCTACACAGATTGCTAAGTGCAATGTTTTGAGTTCTTGATAATTATCTAATTGTAAGTGCGGTTGTTGAAAAAAAAAGAGATCTCCAGTTCTTGCCAAGTTTGTATGAGGGACAGGTTCGAGGATTTGCTCATTATGATATTTCCCCACAAACAGTTCTGCAGATCGCATCGTTTTTGGTAGCGCGTACCCAAATTCCTCTAATACCATGTGGACAAAAAGTTGGCAGTTTACAAATAGTTCAGTTTCATCTACAGAAAACAAATCATCAATAGATGCTGTCGGACCATTTTGAAAACTGTAGGTAACTTTTTCAGGTAGTGAAAAAAGTTGTTCAATTAAATCATTTTGTGTTTTCAGTTTTTACTTGATTCCATTGAAATAATGGAAATGCTTGTGTGAGTTGCTCAACTTCTTTGCGAATAGCCAATAATGTAGGATCGGTGACGATTGTTCGCTTGAATTGTTTGAGAAATGCAGAGCGTTCTTTTTGCTCTTCCGGGAGTTGATGCGATTTTACATGATCAACCACTTGCGCAATCCACTTCCCAATCTTCTTCATTTCCGCTTCTTTCATTCCTCGGGTGGTTACTAATGGCGTACCTAAACGAACCCCTGAAGGATAAAACGGTGATACCGGCTCATTGGGGACAGTATTTTTATTAGCGTATATACCAGCCACGTCCATGGCAACAGAGACTTGAGTTCCCAATCCAAAACCGTGATCACTTAGATCCATGATCATTAAGTGTGTTTCCGTGCCATCACCAACCAATTTGACTCCGTTATCCATTAAGGTTTGCGCTAGCACTAAGGCATTTGTGCGAATTTGGCGCGCATAGTCTTTAAATTTTGGCTGCATAGCTTCGCCAGCGGCAATGGCGATGGCAGCTGTAGTGGCATTGTGTGGACCACCTTGGAGTCCAGGAAATACTGCCGCATCAATACGTTGGCCGAGTTTGGGATCGCGTTGTATACCTCGATCAGTGACTAAAATCATCGCTCCACGTGGTCCGCGAAATGTTTTGTGCGTGGTAGACATGACCACATCGGCGTATGGGAATGGTGATGGATGTTCACCAGCTACTACTAGTCCAGTGATGTGAGAGATATCCGCTACCAACCATGCCCCAACTTCATCGGCTATGTCTCGGAATTTAGCGAAATCCAGTTCAAACGGATATGCAGTGTTCCCGATCATCAAGAGTTTGGGCTTGTGTTCCTTCGCGAGTTTTCTAACTTGTTCAAAATCTATCCGCGCATTTTTATCTAAGCCAAATTGAACCGTGTTATAAAATTTACCGGAAAATGTGACTTTGGGATGACCATGCGTCAGATGACCGCCAGAAGATAATTGTAAGCCCATCATCGTATCGCCTGGTTCAAGCAGTGCAAACTCAATCGCGGAGTTAGCCGGTGAACCAGAATACGGTTGTACATTGGCGTGTGGAACGTTGAAGAGTTCTTTGAGGCGATTAATCGCGAGTTGCTCAATCTGGTCAACCACTTGATTACCTTCATAATAGCGTTTTCGTGGGTAGCCTTCCGCATACTTATTGGATAAACAAGAACTCAGGACTGCGGAAACTTCGGGTGAGGTGTTATTCTCTGATGGTATGAGGCCAATCATATCCTTTTGGCGTTGTTCTTCTTGTTTGATCAGATCAAAGACGTGGTCGCTAGTGGTTAGTGGTTGGTGGTTAGTGGTGAGTTCGTTTGTAGTGCTATGGATCATAGTTAGTAGTTGTTGGTAGTTAGTAGTTTGTTGTTTTGCTGTGTGTGTTGAAAGTTATAAGTTGTGCAAACAGTACACGTTGAGCATATCGTGTTCGAGTGCAGTTGTACAGGAAAATTAATTGGTTGAGAAGGACTGGAGGTAGATGTAGTGGGATTTGATCATGACAGTGTCTCCAGGAAGAACTCGATTTCTTTTGCAGGTAAACCAATTTGAGTCAATTGTCGTTGAATGGCTGCGGTGTCATCGCCGTTTTTCGTCCACATACCCACTAATTGTGTAATAGTTTCTCGCACTTCATTGGGGAAAATAACCCAGGCACTGGTCTCGCGTACCCAAAAGTCAGGCGTAAAGACAGTGTGTGGTTTTACCATTAAGGTAGCTGTGTGGACGGACTTAGGTCCATGATGTTTGAGGTAATCGACGGCCAGTTTTAATGTTTCGCCGGAGTCTGCCAAGTCATCAAACACTAAAATCTTTTCATGACGAATCGAGGTTGGAAGACTTTGTGTAATAACTGGGAGGTGTTGGACTTCATTGATGCCGGCGTACATCTCAATTTGAATCGAACTGACATTGTCCACTTTTAAGTAATCAACAAGGGAGCGAGAAAACGCTAAACCACCTTTGGCTAATGCAACGATTCGATCAAATTCCTGGCCAGATTCTAGAATTTTTTTTGAAAGTTCAAAAATGTCTTCACCCAGTTCAGCCCAGGAGTAAAATTCGTATGGAATGTTGTGGATGGTTGGCATTATTTTTCTGCTGCTTTCAAAAATTCTATAAAGATTGGATGTGGTTTTAACGGTCGTGACTTGTATTCGGGATGGGCTTGTGTTGCGATGAAGAATGGATGGAGTTCTTGCGGTAGTTCAATCATCTCCACAAAGAAATCATCAGGAGAAGTGCCACTAATCACAAACCCTTTCTCCTCTAATTGTTTTCGATACTCATTATTAAACTCAAAGCGATGACGATGACGTTCTGAAATGAGTCGTGATGCTTCATCTTTAAATGCTTTATGTTTCTTATAAATCTTATAAATAAGAGAGTTTTCTTTCAATATACAATCGTATCCGCCTAATCGCATACTTGCTCCCTCGCCTTTAATCTTTTGATAATGCGAGTCGAATGGAATGGCATGGATGATTGGATGCGGTGTGTTTGGATTGACTTCTTCGGTGTGCGCGTGCTCTAAACCAACAACATGGCGGGCAAATTCAATCGCAGCCAGTTGCATGCCGTAGCATAAGCCCAAATATGGCACTTTGTGTTCTCGAG
>CAZULU010000029.1:8947-10650 GCA_964621585.1 uncultured Pseudomonadales bacterium | reverse complement strand
TGGTTTGTGTGGATGTTGAACGATGAAATATTAGTCAAAAATATTGATCAGTATGTCAAATCATAGAGAAAACGGTGAGAAGCGGTTGTTGGGGGCACTATTAGCCATTACCAAAAACAACCAGCTCCTGTTAGTCATTAAAGATGAAAGCAAACCCGAAATGAACGGGTTGATTGCCTCATCCCAACAATGGTATTTTGACGACGCTCGTCCAGCGTTAAGTCTCCCGGGAGGTGGACGTGGTGTGGCGCCCACGGGCAACAGACAAGAAACACTCCACCAAACGATCTCTAACGAAACGCAAGAAGAACTGCACCCACTTCTCCAGGTACCCTATGCTCGGAAACGTGCCAGTGTCAAAAAACAACTCTATCCTTTTGCCCAGGCCCAACTCAAACCAGGAATCTCCATTCAACAGTTTGGCGCCACTTCTCTCCAAATTCCTTATGAAAGTTTTTCAAAAGTAGACCAGCGACGCATTGAAGAAGCCGTAGAAAAAGAACATGCTTTTTGGTTGAAAATCGGATCATTGTTCCAACTCGCTGGAGATACCAATGTGAGAGAGTTTAGCTATCGAGAATTCCCACTCCGACCACAGTTACTAGCAGTAGCATTGATTCATTGTTTGGAAGAAACGGCAGGAACAGCTTCCACCACCAAACATATTATTAAAGCCAACCGACGCACTATTGATTTTGTACAAAATGAGTCACAACGACTAGGTCTCCCTATTCGCAATGGCTCATTTGAGCTGGATGGCACAGTCTCCAAATCCTTAAGCAAATCAGACAAACAATTTTTATTACGACCATCTCAATAATCTATGCATAAACTCCCTGTTACACTCATCAAGCTCGGTGGCTCTGTCATCACTAATAAAGATATTCCCATGTCTCTGCGCGAAGATGTCCTATCGCGATTGGTAGAAGAAATAGCTCAAGCGTGGAAAAAAACACAAGGCAAGCAGTTGTTTGTAGTCGGTCACGGTCAAGGCAGTTTCGCCCATGTCCCTGCTCATAAATATAAAACCATGCAAGGATTCATTAACGATGAAAGTCGCTTCGGAATGGCCGTGGTCCAAGACAATGCAGCCCAACTGAATCGAATCGTTGTTCACGAGTTTATTAGCCATCATATTCCAGCAGTATCGCTCTACCCAAGCAACAGTTTAGTCACTAACGATCGCAAAGCTGATAGTTACTGCACCGACGTTTTTGAAGAGTATATCAAACAAGGGCTCTTCCCTATTACCGGAGGGGATGTGATCGTTGATCGAAGTCAAGGGTGTACCATTTGGTCAACAGAGGAAGTACTAGCTTTCTTTGCTCGCGAATTTGTCGGAAAAGGTTGGGAAATTGCTCAAATTATTCACGTCACTGAAGTGGACGGTTTTCTCAATGATAAAAAACATGTTGTTCCCGAAATTACCGCCAAAACTTGGCCAGAAGTGAAAAAGGCTCTCACCAAAACCAAGGGCTTTGATGTCACGGGCGGCATGGGGCTAAAAGTTGAAGAATCTCTGGAATTGGCAAAACTTGGCATATCTTCACGGATTATCTCTGGATTAGAGCCACAGAACCTCTATAATACCCTCATTGGTAAAAACTCAACAGGTACTCACATTCGCTAATTATGCCAGACTCGTCTATTCCTCAACACATCGCCGTTATCATGGATGGTAATCGTCGCTGGGCACGGCAAAA
>CAZULU010000029.1:0-8847 GCA_964621585.1 uncultured Pseudomonadales bacterium | reverse complement strand
TTCCTCAACACATCGCCGTTATCATGGATGGTAATCGTCGCTGGGCACGGCAAAATAAACTCAAAGCGCTCCAAGGTCATCAATATGTGATCGATCGAGTTATTGAACCATTAGTGGATCGCTGTATCGAACATGGCATTAAGTATTTAACTTTGTGGGCTTTTAGTACTGAGAATTGGAAACGTGACCCCCAGGAAGTCCAAGGGTTGATGATGCTGTTTCGCGAGGCATTTAAACGAAATGCTAAACATCTCCATGACAAAGGCGTTCGCCTTCATGTAATTGGAGACATGTCTAAATTTCCTCAAGATATCCAAGAGGAAACCCGACACTGGCTCGATATTTCCAAAGAAAATAATAAAATCACCGTTAATTTTGCCTTAAACTATGGTGGTCGAGATGAAATTTTGCGCGCAATGAGAAAATTTATGAGTGATGGTAAAACTGGAGAGGAACTCACCGAAGAGGCTGTTCATCACTACCTTGATACTGCAAATATGCCAGATCCAGACTTGATTATTCGGCCTGGTGGTGAACAACGTCTTTCAGGATACCTCACCTGGCAATCTGTCTATGCAGAGTTGTATTTCACCGATGTACTTATGCCTGATTTTAGTCCCACAGAACTCGACAAAGCTCTAGAGGAGTATGCTCATCGCCAACGTCGGTTCGGCAAATAACGCTATCTTGCTTTGTCTTGCTTTCTTCTTCCTACTCGTTCTCGGGCTTTTTCTTGTAATAACTCTAGATTTTTCTGTATTTTAGATAACTGCATAGTGACCAATACGGCTAGAACAGTCATCCCCACGGCATATATCAGCAAACTGACCACGCCACTGCCTTGACCCAAGTATGGTTTGACATACGTATCAATAACATTGCGAATCAGCTCGTTCCAGGCTAAAGCAACCACTACTCCAAACCCACTCGTTGATAAGGTGATCATTTGGCCAACTATAGCTAACGGCAGATCTTGAATTGTTTCAGGAGTATTAATATTTGCCATAACACCTCCAGCATCAAATGTGTAATGTACTACTTGAAGCTCTTATTGTACCCTTTTTTTCCCTAAAACCCAAAAAGAGAGGGACCAGCCCTCTCTTTTATCTGTTCTGTTGATAAATTAGTTACCTAATTTTTCCTCAATGATACGCTCGAAATCCTCATAAGGGTAGGCTCCTACTAAAGGCTCTCCCTCAATAAAGAAGGTTGGAGTACCAGCTGCTCCGACGCGATTACCCAAGGCACTATCTTCGTCAACGGCTGCTTTGTGCTTGCCACTTTCCACACAACTTCCTAAGTTATTTCCGTTCAAACCTGCGGCAGAAGCGAGTTCACGATACTTCGCGACCACAGCATCACCCGTGAGGTTAGCCCAGGCATCTTGGTTATCAAAGAGTGCATTGTACATGGCTTCACCTTTGTTTTGCTCAACCGCACAGCGGACCGCTTGTGCTGCTGAATTAGCATTGGGATGGAATGGCAGAGCTTGGTCTCGAACTAAGATTTTGACCTTACCAGTGTTGACATAGTTTTCCATCAACTGAGGATGGGTTTGGACATGATGTCGACTACAAAAAGGACACTGATAGTCAGTGAATTCAACAATTGTGACTGGGGCATTACTATCACCAATGGTTAGGTATGAACCGTCTTGAACTTCTGCCCAATCAGCTTCTGACAAAGGCGTTGCTTCGACTGGAGCAGCTTGATCGTTCGCTACTTGACCAGTTGTGGGAAGGCCACCTTTGGCCAAAAGTTGGTTTTCTTTCCAGATGGTACCAATCACAAATCCACCCAGGAACAAAGAAGCTCCCAATAGGAGTAACCCAAAATTATTATTTACAAACTTCATGACATTTTGTGCAGAATATGGTGATTCCGTAGCCATAATAGCTCCTTCTCAGGGATAAATAAATGTTGATAAATACAGGTAACGGACAGTGTAACAAAACTAACACAACTATCCAAGCAGGCAATTACTCATGTCGCTCTAACCAGCGTTCTACATCGAGTGCAGCTGCACACCCTTGACCAGCGGCTGTTATAGCCTGTTTATACCGCACATCGACCACATCGCCCGCTGCGAAGACGCCGTCAACGCTCGTCATACTAGGAAACTGCACTAGTCCATTTTGTAAAGACTGTTGGGCCAGCTCTACCCCTTTTTCTGACGCACTCTGACGAGTGACAACATATCCATGAGGATCGAGGGTGATAATCCCTTCAAACAGACTGGTCATTGGCCGATGACCAATTGCCAAAAATACACCATCAGCTGGCAGCGTCTGCTCTTTCCCATCGGTCACTATTTTTACGTGTGTAAGTTTCTGGTCACCAATGACCTCTACAACCGAACTATTCCAGAGTACTGAAATTTTGGGATGTTGAAGAACCCGCTCTTGCATGATTTTACTGGCTCGGAAAGCATCACGACGATGAATAATGGTAACACTTTGGGCAAACTTGGTAAGCGCCATTGCATCTTCCATCGCACTGTCACCTCCACCGACCACAAAAGTGGTTTTATCCTTAAAAAAGGCGGCATCACACACCGCACAGGTGGACACCCCTCGACCATAGAGTTTTTCTTCACCAGGTAAACCCAATGTTATTGATTGAGCCCCAGTAGAGATGATAATCGACTTGGCTTGATATTCCTCTTCTCCTGCTCGTGTAGACACATATACTTTCTTGACTTCAGGATCACTAAAATCTACTCGATTCACATTTCGATACACAACTTCAGTCCCAAATCGCTCAGCTTGTTGCTGCATATTGGTCATTAACTCTGGCCCATTAATCCCTTTCACAAATCCCGGAAAATTTTCTACCTCAGTGGTAAGCATTAGCTGTCCTCCGGACTTTTCACCAGCAAACATCAGCGGCTCGAGTTTGGCTCGAGCGGCATAGACGGCCGCGGTGTATCCAGCGGGACCAGATCCAATAATAATGACATTGCGAATTGCAGACATATCACTCTTTCAATTACAAGTTGTAAAATGTGTATGAGTTTTTTATTTAACTCGCTCAATCAAGTCTTCGTACCCCGCCCGACCAGAAAAACCAATTTGGCGATCGACTTCTTGACCATCTTTAAACACGATCACAGTGGGAATACTCATCACGCCATATTTGGGGGATGTTTCTGGATTCTCATCTACATTCATTTTGACAATTTTGACATCACTTTGCTCTGCAGAGAGTTCATCTAAAATTGGCGCAGCCATTTTGCAAGGGCCACACCACTCGGCATAAAAGTCTACCATCACAGGCTTATCAGACTTTAAGACAATGGATTCAAACTCACTATCGGTAATGTGCTGTGCTCCAGCATTGTGTTGTGTATCAGACATGATACCTCCTTATTATTTGAGCAGGATATTAATAGTACTTGAACATTTCTTTCAGTAAACGATCTAATTCATCACTATTCCGTTGAGAAGTACATTTTTGAGCAGATTGAGAAAACAACTCGCGCCCCACACTGGTTAAAGAGTTACGAACCGCAATAATTTGGCGAACAACTTCCACACAATCTCGGTCTTGCTCATACATCGCAAGTACACCGTCTACTTGACCGCGAATACGCTTGAGCTGCTTTGCCACAGGATCGTTCATATCCACAATATACCCCCTGGGGGTATATTTGTCAATCATTATTGAAGATTACCGACAAATAAAGTGTCACCACTGTATTGACCAGTCACGGTCACTACTTTGCCTTCATATTCTGAGAGTTGATATTTGTAACTATCAAGCTCCACTTTGTTTCCGTTTGTTTCTACCAAAAAATAGGCATTAGCTGTTTTGACCACGGTACCAGTTTTAGTAATATCGCCTTTCTTTTCCTCTTCTCCAGATAGTGCGCTCATATCATTATCCCGAGAGTCCACTGACTGTTGAACAGCACACCCACCAAGGAACACACTGAGTGTAGCAACAAAGATGATGGCTTTAATCATAATATCCTTCAATAATTAGTGAATTGTAACTTTTTAGTTGCCTTCAAAAGTCTCGTACTTGATAGCAGCCGCAAGTGTTGAGATGTTTTGTGTAGTGCGGAAAAGCTCTTTTCACTGTAACATTTTCTCTACTTTATTTGTATATGCACGACGCAGATTCACCACTGGTTCATCAAGCCCAACAAGGAGACTCACACGCCTTTGCGTCGCTGTACCGCAAGTACGTTGCGCCCATTTATCGCTTTTGTTATTGGCAAACCAACAAATCTCATGACGCAGAAGATCTTACCCAAAATGTGTTTGTGGAAATGGCGAAATCCCTAAAAACATTTCGCAATAAAAGCAGTTTTAAAAACTGGTTATACGTGATTGCCAAACGCCAAGTAGCCAACTGGATTTCACACAAATATAAGCTCCCCCAAGTGCAACTTACAGAGGTCATCCCAGATACACCAGAGCTCATTGATCCCGATAATGTGAGACTCAAACGGACCCTTGTCCAAAAGTTGTTGCAAAAACTAACTCCCAAAGAACGTCAAATACTCGAGTTCCGATATCTTTCCCAACACAGCATTCAGGACACAGCCAGCAAGTTCAAGCTCTCTGTCAGCAACATCAAGGTGCTTTGTCATCGCGCACTCCGCAAACTCCAACGTGAGACACTGTAACCTGCCTCCCACTATATAAGTGATCATGCATATCCTTGAACATTTTCTCTATAGTTCAGCCGCAGTCAAACCACGCGCCCAGTTTGTTCAAGCAACTGAGCAACACGTCTTAAGCGTGTTTATGCAACATCAGACTGATACATCAACGTCTTGGTTATCTTGGAAAATACTGTTCATACCGGCCGGCATTGCCGGAGCACTTATGCTTACACAGACACCTTCATTCCAAGATCTGCAGCAGCGTTTTCAACTCTGGCAAGTTGAACAATCACTATGGAGGATTGAAACGACACTACACACAGATACACAGCTCTATCAAGCAATTAATTTTTCACTCATTAGCAATTAAGATTACCATTGGGTATTACAGGAGGTGGGCAGATATGCAACAGGTAAAAAAACAAACACTTGCAATGATGTTCTTGTTGGCCGTAGTGTTTTTTAATTTAACGGCAGTAATTCACGCTCAAGAACGTGGTCCTAAAAATAGTGACAAAAATCCTCAACTTCAAGGCACAATAGAAGACCGTCTAAAGTCTCAAGAACAAGAAAAAATGCCTCAGCAAGAAAAGGTACAAGCGCAACAACAAGAAAACTTGGTACGAGTTGCTCAGGTACATGGCAATCGTTTACGCAAACGATTTAACGTGTACCATAACCGACTGGCGAAAATTATTGAAAAACTTGAAGACAGGATTGCTGTTACTAAAGAACAAGGAAGAGATACCACTGATGCAGAAGCTAAAGTCGCCCAGGCAAAAACGCAACTTGAGCAAGCAAGAACTCAATCAGACTCTTCAGTTGAAGCATTTTTAAATGTTGAAACAGCAGACTATGCTACGCAACGTGAACAAGCCCATCAAGCACGTGATATTGCCAAACAAGCGCGTCAAGATTACTTAGAAACGCTCGCGCTCTTAAAGGAAGCCGTTCAATTACTCAGAACTGCCCAATGAATAAAACGTTCATGATCGCTATAGCAACACTTTCATCCTTGATGTTTTCAGCATGCACACCAAGACTTGAAGAGATACGGATGGATCAGGAGCAGAATACTCGTCCCAATGTGTTTGAAGATGATATTCTCCACCTCAGTGATGATCTTTCTCAAAGTACCCAGTTAGAAGATCTGGCAAGGGAGATAGACGACACGGTGATTGTGGAAGAAGATTTTAGTGATCTGTAGAGGTGGATTGATTCTTTAATAGTTGCGTGGTGGATACAGCGGGATTGTGATCGTGGACAATCCTCACTTCTCCACCATATTTTTCTACGATCTTTCTCTTTTTCTCTAGATGCGGTGAGTGTGAGGAAACTGCCAACACATCGGGTTGAATTTCTGCTATCAGTTTTTCTCGTTGAGATACTTCTCCAAAGTTTTCTGGTAAAACCAATACAGCATCAACACAAGAAATCTGTTGTAAGGCCAGTTTCCGCTGCTCTTGACTCCACACGGGACGACCTGCTCCTTTAAGCTCTCTAACTCTCACATCTGACTCAATCGCCACTACTAAAAAGCTCCCCTGTTGCTTAGCTTTTGTTAAAAACGTTTGGTGTTCACTATGTAACAAATCAAACACTCCCGTTACGAGTACAACTTTCTTTCCTGTGCTGTGAAGATGTCTTATGCGATGCAACATCTCGGCTGGAACAATTGTTGGTGACGTTGTTGATTTCATATCCGTTCTAATCGCTTCTGGTATTTTTTCATGATCATTCCCTTTGTGTCGCGAGGGTGAAAAAAGGCTGCTTGTCTATCCACTTTTTCAATCGTCTTTCTCGGCAACATATACAGATACTGTGCACCATAGCATACCCAATCAAGAAAAGCGGTCAAAGAGGCTACATTTTTAAGCATGGAAGAGTGTGGCCGAAGACTCGGAATCACAACATTTGGCAAAAACTTGTGTACCCATCCATTGGACATCAATAACCAGTTATGTTCTCCTATTATTTGTTTGGCTTGCATTATTTCATACGCTGTATACAACGTGCGTCGCTTTTTTTCCACTGTCAAAGACTGTGGAGTTAGCCACAAATTGAAACACCACCCACCCCCAGTGGCTCCATGCAATCGATATTTGCCAAGAACACCTGTCCATACGATCACCACCAATCGAGTTAGCCACAGCGTCGAAGGTTTGGTGATGATCAACACATCGATGTCATCTTGTGCAGACGACACATTATTTACCGCTAATGAACCTGTGATATACGCAGCCTCAATAGTAGGAATACGCTGCAAAATTTTTTTTAGACGCTCTACTTCTTTCCACAAGTGTCGTGACCACTTTTCTCGCTGGACACGAGAGCGAATAAATGAATGGTCTCCAGAAAGATAGTAATACTTTTTGGTCACATAAACACCCTGAAGATCCTGCAATTTTTTTTGAAACACGGAAAAAGAAATCGGGTGAGGAACTACTAACCTTTCGTACAACTCCTGAACCGTCAGAGGATACTCAAACACCCCTGCGTAGGCAAGGGTTTTGTGAACGGCTTGACGAAACTCAGCCTGGGTCATTGCCTCATCATACCACTTCTTTTACGGTTGTGAGATAGGAGCAGCTACCGTAATCCCATACTGCTGCAAGACTTGGGTTACTCCTTGCTTCACAGTAGGGAGAGCTGTGCTCAACGAACCTTGTGAAGTACTGGCATTAATTGCATCTTGATAGTACTTGATTGTACGATCATTAAGACCATTGTCATGCGTATATCCATTAAGATACCAACTCTTTGCATATGGGGCATCTTCAATATACGCCGCCACATATGGTTCGTTCACTAGTTCACCCGCCAAATCAGTACGGGAATAAATTTCGCCAAATGCCCGTTCTTTACGCGCTTCAGAATAGAGTAATTTTTGAACTTCAGCAGAAGTAAGATATTGAACAAATCTCCATGCCAAGTCTTTTTGGCGACTTTGTTCACTCACCCCTTCTGCCCAATACGTCGCCCAAGTTACTCTCTCCGCACCTGGTAATTGAGGCACAGGGGCAATATCAAAGTTTAAGTTAGGGTTAAGCGCCTTAATTTCGTGGACTCTCCAAGAAGGGGCGATCATCATCGCCACATCTCCTTTAGAAAAGGCTACCGTAGCCATCGGCAACGTGTCATCCCACACTCTCAGTGTTTGAGCAAAGCTTGTGTAGAACGCTGCGGCATCTTGGCCAGCTGGAGTCGTTGGATCAGCCGGATCAGCCCCATTTTGTAACAGCATTAACCCTAAAATGTCTGAAAAATGTTCTACATTACTCGCTGTGCCCAAAGCGATACCACCTCTAGAGATAGCACTTCCTGATCGGATTGTTAGCTCTTCTGCTGTTTGCTTGACTTCTTCCCAGTCTTTGGGAACAGTTTTGTTTGCCACTGCAAAAATATCTTTGTTGTAGTACAGTCCCAATCCGTCATACATCATTGGCATTCCGACTGGTCTACCACTAAGAGAAAGTTGCTGCACAGCGGTAGGGTAAAAAGTTGCTGCAAATTCTGCTCCTGTCATAATTCTGTCAGGCACAGGAGAAAGCTCATTCCGCATCATGGGAGTCCAACTGGCATGAAACCGAAATACATCGGGCCCTTGACCTGAAGCAATTGCGGTTTGTAATCGCTCCCGATATTCGCGATGAGACTGTTGGGTGTAGTTAACTTTGACACCTGGATTTTGTGCTTCAAAGTTGGCGATCACAGTCGCCATTACAGTCGAAGGTTCCCACAATCCCCAATATGATATTTCCGTTTGGTTATTTACCACTGGGGTAGTTGAAGGACTTTCTTCTGTCTGGCGATTAAAAAAGAACCACACTCCTCCACCAACCACAGCTACCAATGCTACTATTAATAATATCAAGGGCAAGAAACGCAACAATGGTTTCTTGGGTTGCGCAGGATTAGATGGGACA
Source organism: uncultured Pseudomonadales bacterium (assembly GCA_964621585.1). Classification (GTDB taxonomy): domain Bacteria; phylum Patescibacteriota; class Microgenomatia; order UBA1400; family PJMF01; genus CAZULU01. Next base: position 309 of record CAZULU010000029.1, on the reverse strand, counting down.
GCAGGGCTACCTTGAGGTGGAGTTGTCGTCACAGTTCCTCCTGCAATCGGAGTGGAAACCGCATTCATTGGAGCAGTTGCTACAGGTGGTGTAGCTTGTGGAGGCACCGGTCTTATCCCCAAAGGTGGTGTTCCGGGAACAGTGGAAATCGGTTTTACACCACTAGAAGATGTTGTAGTGGGTACTACATTAGGGCTAGAAGAAATGGGTACAGTATTCAACGATTGGGTTGGGAGTGGCTTTGCACTACCAAGAGAGGCTGTCGTGCTAGTTGTTGAACTAGTTGCAGAAGCTGGTGCAGCAGCAGCA
>CAZULU010000028.1:0-11141 GCA_964621585.1 uncultured Pseudomonadales bacterium | reverse complement strand
GAACAGCTTGCACTGGCTTCTTAAAGAATAACTGTTTTCCCCAAGAAATAGCTTCCAATGCAATAAATATTCCCCCCAGAATGGTTAACCAACGATTGGTAAACGTTACGTGAAGAAAAATAAAGAAGAGAGCAACATACGTTGCACGATGGAGATATGTCCACTTTCGACCTAATCCTTTTTGGGCAATATCATTGGACGTTAACCACAAGGGAAGGAGTATCAACATACTCAACAAGCCGTATACTTGATGGCTATTGAGCACTGGTGGTTCAAATGGTTGAGCAAAGAAAACGGGGATAGAAGAGGTGTATCCCATGTGAACTAGAGCAAATAAAAACATTAGAACTCCAATTTGCCGCCGAAGGGGCATAATGGATGCTTGCAAAAGGGGTAAAACTTGAAATCGACGCAGGATACCTGGAATGAGTGTTATTAGATACAGCAGAAAGGCTACAATTCCAAAATTTTTTCCAAGCCGATATACCGCTATATAATTCTCTGGCGCATTAACAAACACATACGCGCCCCACATCCAGGCTAATATAAGCCAGATATATAAAACGCGAAAAACCCAAATTATCAGCTTTTTATTGGTGATGATAAATTTTTGAAAAGTAGAAAGCAGCTTCATCATAACGTATACGAAATAAACAATTTTCTTGTTTTATCTTAACAGTATACGAAAAATATGCACAACTTGTTACTCATCCTGGTTCGCTGTATAATTAAAGATACAATTGAAAAAACACTTGAGTTTGCTAGCACCAAACAATGTTGCTCAGGGTCAAAAACTGAGATGGGTACGCCCAACATAGCTGGAATTGAGATAGAGAACGGAGATCCAAGATTAGATACGAGTATCTGATTCCAAATCACCAATCTCTAAAATGAGGTGGCACCGCCTTCAGCGCACTCCCAACTGAAAGCCCTCTTCTACACATCACTGTATTTGTGGTGAGTGGGAGAGGGTTTTTTGTATGAAAGGAATACATGAAAGAAAGTACACGCATCTTATACCTAACTACAGCTGGGCCACAGACACAACAACGGCTTCAAGATGCTTATAAAGATAAAGGTGTAGAGTTTATCTTTGCTCGCACAACAATTGATATGACACTTGCGTATAATTATCAAGAGTTTTGGATTGATACTGATCATCCTGAAAAGGGCGATTTTAAAAACCTAGAAATATTAAGTACTCCAACACAAATCATGTCTGAAGAAGGTAGAGATGAATTTGCAACACGCTGGAAACAATAATCATGTACTAATCATCAAATACAAACAACATAATAATTAAAGGAACTTATGCTCGACATTACCTATATCCGTGACCATACGGAAGAACTCAAACAAGCTATAACCAATAAGCAACTCAATCCAGAAATAGTTGACGCGGTACTCACTGCGGATGAACAACGTCGCATGCTCATCGTCCAGGTCGAAGAAATTAGACAAAAAAGCAATGCTCATGTAGCAGAAATCAAGAAGCAAGGCAAACCAACTCCAGAGCAGGTCGAGATTGGTAAACAGCTCAAAAAACAACTGCAAGACGTTGAACCACAACTGAAACAAGTAGAAGAAACCTTTAAAGATTTGATGTATCAAGTTCCTAACGTGCCCGCAAGTGATGTCCCCGTAGGCAAAGATGAGTCTGGCAATCAAGTTATCAAAACAGTTGGCGAAAAACCTACGTTTGGGTTTACACCTAAACCACACCAAGAGTTGATGGAAAAGTTGGATATGCTGGATACCGTTCGCGCCACCAACATTGGTGGATTTCGTTCGTACTTTTTGAAAAATGATGCCGTACTCTTGGAACAAGCGGTGTTGAACTACGCTATACACATGATGCGTGATGAAGGCTTTACTCCCATGACGGCACCAATATTAGTCAATGATCCAGCTATGTGGGGTACCGGCTATTTTCCATGGGGCAATGAAGATCACTATAAAACCCAAGATGGTCAAATCTTAGCTGGTACATCTGAAGTCGCACTAACTTCATATCACATGGGCGAAACCTTGAATGAAAAAGATTTACCGATCAAAATGGTGGGAATTAGTCCATGTTATCGCCGAGAAGTTGGTTCCTACGGCAAAGATACCAAAGGTGTCATCCGCGTTCATCAATTCAATAAAGTAGAACAGGTCGTGTACACCATTGCCGATGAAGATGAAACAAGACTCTGGCATGAAAAAATGCTGGGGTTTTCGGAAAAATTACTGCAGGATTTGGGATTGCCATACCATGTACTGCTGATGTGCACTGGCGATATGGGAGCTGGACAACGCAAAAAGTTCGATATTGAAACGTGGTTCCCAAGTCAGGAACAGTATCGGGAAACTCACTCAGCCAGTTACTTCAATGATTTCCAAGCTCGCCGCTTGAATATTCGATATCGGGCCAAAGATGGCAGTATGAAATTCGTCTATACGCTCAATAACACGGTAGCTGCAACGCCCAGATTATTGGCAGCAATTATCGAAAACTATCAAAATGAGGATGGCACAATTACAGTTCCCAAGGTGCTACAAGGATTTATGGGAAAAGAGGTGATGGGAAAGTAACCACCACTACTGTCACACTCCTTCCTTTTCTGCTATTATCACGTACCATAACGTATAAATAACGTATCAATAATGAACAATTAAGGTGACTGATTTATGTTTAAATTTTTAACCAACATGTTTGATGAAACCAGTAAAACGCTTGGCCGTTTTACAAAAATTGTTGAAGAGATCAATGGACTTGAACCTAAAATGCAGAAATTGAGTGACGAAGCGCTCACCCAACAAACTGACAAACTCAAGAAAAAAGTCCAGAAATTGCTCAAAGACGGCAACACTGAGCAAGAAGCACTCAATACCGTCCTTCCAGAAGCATTTGCGACCATGCGGGAAACCGCACACCGTACGCTCGGAATGCGTCACTATGATGTTCAGCTCATCGCAGGTATGGCTTTTCATCATGGCATGATCGGAGAGCAAAAAACAGGTGAAGGAAAAACGTTGTCTGCAACACTTGCGTTGTATCTCAACTCGTTGTTGGGTCGAGGAACTCACTTGGTAACTGTAAATGATTACTTGTCCCAAGTTGGGGCTGGTTGGATGGGTCCAATTTATCATCGATTAGGGGTATCTGTGGCCGTTATTATTAATGACGCATCTTTTGTGTACGATCCTGATTTCATTGGACCAGAAAAAGGTGATGACCGTCTTGAGCATTTCCGTCCAGTTCCCCGAAAAGATGCCTATGCTGCCGATATTACCTATGGAACCAATAATGAATTTGGGTTCGATTATTTGCGTGACAACATGGCTCAAACCAAAGATGGGGTGGTACAACGTGATCACTACTATGCCATTGTTGACGAAGCTGACTCTATTCTGATTGACGAGGCGAGAACTCCGCTTATTATCTCCGCTCCTGATACTGAGCCAACTTCTAAATACTTTGATTTTGCCAAGATGGTTCAGTCTCTGAGTGAGGGCGCCGACTATAAACTTGATGAAAAAATGAAAACTGCGACTTTGACCGATTTGGGTGTCAAACGAATTGAACAAAAACTCGGTGTCAAAAATCTGTACGAAGAAAGTTATGACACCATTCATCACGTCGAAGCCGCGCTGAAGGCAAAAACCCTCTATCGTCGAGATAAAGAATACATTGTTCGAGAAGGTGAAGTGATTATTGTTGATGAACACACTGGTCGGTTGATGTACGGACGCCGCTACTCAGACGGTCTCCATCAAGCAATTGAAGCCAAAGAAGGCGTCAAAATTCAACAAGAATCCCGTACTCTGGCTACTATTTCCCTGCAAAACTATTTCCGTTTATACCAGAAACTTGCTGGAATGTCCGGAACTGCGCTCACTGAAGGAGAAGAGTTCAAGAAAATTTACAATGTGGATGTACTTCCCATCCCTACGAATAAGCCCGTCGTTCGAGAAGACTACCCTGATGTGGTGTATAAAACGACTCGAGCAAAGTATGGTGCTATCGTCCAAGAAGTTGCTGAAATGCAAGACACTGGTCGCCCAGTGTTGATCGGAACACGTTCCATCGAACACAACCAAATCATTTCGGATTTTCTCCAACGTAAAGGCATTAAGCATCAGGTATTGAATGCAAAAAATCATGAAAAAGAAGCGTTCATCATTGCTGATGCTGGAAAAGCTGGTCAAGTCACCGTTGCTACCAACATTGCTGGACGTGGTGTGGACATCGTGTTAGGGGGAGCAAAGCCTGAACTCAACGACTTTTTGCCACCTGCAGAGAAGAGAGAAGCAGGGAAAAAGGCCAAACCAGATAAAAAAGCCTACGAAAAAGCATTGAAAGAATGGCAAACTCAACATGACACAGTAGTTGAGAGTGGAGGACTGCATATCATCGGATCAGAGCGGCATGAATCTCGACGTATTGATAATCAGCTACGTGGCCGTGCCGGACGACAAGGTGATCAGGGATCATCTCGTTTTTATGTGTCACTCGAAGATGAAATCATGCGCTTGTTTGGCGGAGAACAAATTTCCAAAATGATGGACTTCTTGAAGTTGGAAGAAAATCAGCCAATTGAACATGGCATGATCGGCAAAGCCATTGAGAGTGCCCAAATCAAAGTAGAAGGATTTTTCTTTGATCAGCGAAAGCGTTTAGTCGAGTTTGATGACGTGATGAATAAGCAACGCGAGATCATTTACAAACGTCGTCGTCGCTTACTAGATCTAACAGCTGGCATCGAGGATGAATCAGAAGAAAAAGAAACTTTGCGGGAACAAATCTTCTCCTATCTTGAAGACGAAGTTCAAACACTGGTCTCACTTCGAGCTCCAGAAGGCTTTACCGAAGACGAGATGGACGCTATTGTCAAAGAATTTATCGCTATTATTCCATTTGACGATAACTCTCAAACTCAGCTTCGGAAGCAATTGCTGAATAAAGCTCATTCTACTCAAGAAATCGTGGACGAGTTAATGGAGGTCATCACTAAAACCTATGAAGCTCGTGAGCGTCAGCTGGGAGATAAAGGGATGCGTCAGCTGGAAAGCTATGTCGTGCTCTCAACGATTGACCAAATGTGGATGGAGCACTTGGACAACATGCAAACACTCCGTGATGGAATCTGGCTACGAGGGGACAAACAAACAGTCCTTAGTGAGTATAAAAAAGAAGCCTTTGCCATGTTTGAAACATTAGTCCAAAATATTGAGTCTGAGATCGCCAAAAAAGTCTTCCGCATCCAGCCTTCAACTCAAAGCAAACCACTTATTGTGCCAGCGCAAATGATTGAGCAAAAAGACAATTCTGATCTGTTACAAAAAATAGATGCACAACAAACTCAGCCAGCAAAAGTCACACCGACCAACAAAACTGGTTCTTTATCAGATCTTGCGCAAGCTTTGGGCTCAGCCAAAGTTGTCAAAAAAGCTACTCCAGGTGAAGCTGTTATCAAAATTGGCCGCAATGATCCTTGTCCTTGTGGAGCCGTTAATCCAAATACTGGAAAAGTCTATAAATATAAACAATGTGGATTAATTAATGCTCCACATCATAGAAACTAAAATCATATCTCTAAGAAAAAAGGGGACGTTACACAACGTCCCCTTTTTGATTTAGACTATAGGTCAATTTAGAGGTATAATAGAAGTATGTCAGATCAATCTATCAAAATTCATGCCTATTTAGCACATTGTGGAATTGCTTCTCGTCGTGCCAGTGAAAAGCTCATCCAGGAAGAAAAAGTCTGGGTAAATGGTCAGTTCGCTACCATTGGCCAACGTGTTGACCCTCAGCAAGATGTGATTGAAGTTGAGGTCAAACCCGGAAAACGCACAATCATAAATCAAGTTGCTTCACCAAAATATTTCTTGCTCAACAAGCCTCGTGGATATGTCTCAACAGCAAGTGATGAACTTGGTAGAAAAACTGTGCTAAAACTTTTACCACAAACAGAGGATCGCTTGTATCCAGTTGGCCGACTTGATATTGATAGTGAAGGGCTTTTATTGCTAACCAACGATGGTGATCTAGCCTATACGTTGACTCATCCCAAATTTGAAGTTCCCAAAACGTATCATGTGCTCTTGAAAGGGATTCCTTCGACACCAGCGCTCAACCATCTCAAACGTGGTATTAAGCTTGCAGAAGAATTTGTCAAACCAGTGAGCGTTTCAATTCTCCGTCGAGAAGAACAAAAAAATACCTGGATTGCAATTACGATCAAAGAGGGTAAGTATCAACAAGTCCGTAGAATGATGAAACGCACAGGATACGAAGTGCTCCGATTGATTCGAGTTCAGATGGGAACTCTTGAGTTGGGAGATTTACCACTTGGAGAGGTAAGAGAATTGACTGAGCAGGAGATATCAAACTTGCACACATTAATTCAAAATAGATCATAGTGTGTCAAGTTTTTGAGTTAAAAAAAGATTGATTCATCATGCTTTTACTCGAGCTTCGTCTGTTATCGCTCTTTCGCATTGACTGCTAATCTAATTTCTTTTTAACAGTTGTTCTCATCTCAACACGATTATTCTTAGGTGAGAGTATTTTAGAATCTGACGGACATATTCATATCCTTGATCGTTCTTCACAATGATAGCCTTGACCCTTTTTGCTAAAAAACGTAACACTGTTTTTCCAATAATGGGATTTGGGGGAACAGGTAGATACCACAATGTTAATGATTGATCATTCTTGGTAAAGATCGTCTTCCACATCTGTTCGGATAACGAGCTGTACAAATTATACTTACGCGGAGGAAGGGCTGCTTTTATCTGCTGAAGCTCTGCTTTGGTAAAGTGAAGTGTCTCTGATTTGATATTAAGTTGAGGAGGTTTTGCTAATTTCACTGCTACATATATGTGATTGGTATCTACTTCATCTGATTGAAGTAGTTTCAAACCATGTTGCAACAAGACATCTTCCATAATTTCTGGAGTATACCCATACTTATGCGCCCCCCATACTCCATTGGTTGAAGTATCTCCATAGGCAAACAACATCAACACATCATCATAATTATGGTACTGCTTCACAATTTGCAATAAATTTGGAACCCGAATACGCAACATTCCGTGTGGTTTCATCACGCGCGCACACTCACTCAATAAAATGGTACCGTCTTCTTTTGTAAAATGCTCCAACACATCTTGGAGAATAATTTCTGAAACACTCGCGTTTGCAAAAGGAAGCGGCTTTAATAAGTCATGGATAACATCAGGCTTAACTCGCTTATCAACATCAATATTTACAAACCCATCACGGTGATCAGTTCCACACCCCAAATTAAGTCGTAACACTTTCGAAGCCTTCATATACACACTGCCACAGTAACTGATACTTACAGGTACCTCTTACTTCAATTTTATTTACTACTCTTCGGTTTGACCTTTGCTCTCAACACAAATTCCCGCTGATCGCCATCACTTGTATCAAACGAACTTGAGCCTGTCATTTGGAAAAGGTTGATAAGGTGGTTATTCAATGTTTCTTCGATTTCTTTCATTTCCTCTTTGAGGTCAGACATTTTCAATTTCAGTTGACGAACTTCTGGGTTGTTATCAACTTGTTGCTTTCGTTCTTTGAGTTGTTGACTGGCTTGTTTGACGACATCTTCTGCTTCAGCTAAAATGGCATCGTTCTCAAAAATATTCTTCAAGCTCTCCCGCATCTGTTTCATCTCAGTTTGCAATCGATCCAATTCATTTGCATTGCGTTCAATTAGAGTTTGAAGAGAGTTGAGGGCATCGGCCACAGCGTTAGACTCAGCAACTTCTGGATCCACATCGGCAGAAACAGATACTGTTTCCTCGTCAGTTACCGAGACTTCTTGTTCTTCAACATCGGTTGGTGAAATAACTGGGGATGTCATGTCATCAGTCATAATACTCCTTTTTAATTCCGTAATTACTACTGAGCTATCAACATAGCAGTATCACTTCAATTTGACAACAGGAATCAATCGTAAAAGAGAGCAACAACCCCTGACAACTCCAATTTTCAGGAGTACAATATCGACATTAGACCATACAACTTATTTTTTCTTCTGAAAGGCAATTATGGCAACAGATATAAAAAACTGGGAGTACACAAAAATTGTGGCCACTATCGGACCAGCATCAGACAGTGTTGAAACACTAGAAGAGCTGATGCGAGTAGGCATGAATGTTGCTCGTCTGAACACTAAACATGGTACCACCGAGTGGCATGCTGAACGTGTGGATCGTATCCGTCAAGCAGCCAAAAACGTTGATAAATCAGTTGCAGTGCTCCTTGATCTTCAGGGCCCTGAAATTCGTATTAACATTCCAGAAGGGAAACCTTTTGAGCTCAAAGCTGGCGATCCAATCATCTTCACGTCGGAATTTATCGATGGGGAACCTCATCAAGCCAAAATTCCACAAAATGTGATCGAAGCACTAGAAGTTGGAAATGAGGTCTCTACTGAAGATGGCTTTTGTGAGTTTGTAGTTACCGAGAAACATGCGACGCACTTAGTTGCCAAAGCCCAGCATGGTTTTATGGTGGGAGATCGCAAAACCATGAATACTCCCGGTGTCATCGTCGACATGCCGTCTCTTATTCCATCTGATATGGAAAAACTGGAAATGTTGAATGAGCATCCTGTTGATTTCATTGCTCTCTCGTTTGTTCGTGACAAAAAGGATATTGAAGTGTTGCGCGAAGAAATGAAAAAACGCAACATCAAGGCTGGCATCGTGGCAAAGATTGAAAATCAGGCTGCTATCGACAACTTAGATGAAATTATTGAAGCTTCAGAAGCTGTCATGGTCGCTCGAGGAGATTTAGCTGTTGAGATCCCAATGGAGCAGCTCACATACTGGCAAAAGGAAATTATCCGTCGCTGCCGTATGTCTGGAAAACCAGTCATCACCGCTACTCAAATGTTGAAATCGATGGTTGATAATCCTCGCCCTACTCGAGCTGAAGTCAGTGACGTCGCCAATGCTGTTTTTGACGGAACTGATGCCATCATGTTGTCTGAGGAAACTACAATTGGTAAATATGTAGTCAAGACTGTCGCAACCATGCGTAAAATTGCTCGTTTTAATGAACGCCACACAGTAGCCAAAGAGTATGAAAAAGGCCTCAAGAGTCGTACGACTGCTGTCACCAAAATGGCTGTCAATCTCCTCAACGACAAACTCGAAGATATTGATAAAGTAGTAGTGCTCACCGAAACTGGCTACACTGCTCGTCAATTGACTCGTCATCGTCCATTTGTGCCGGTAATTGCAGTCACTGACCGCGCTGAGACTCAACGTCGTATGAGTTTGCTCTATAGTGTTATTCCTGTATTGATGGAATTCCCTGAAGGTGAAATTGAAAGCATGAAAGTTATCATCGACAACTTAAAAGCTGATAAATTCCTCGAAGCCGGTGAAAAAGTGCTCATGATTCACGGAACAATCTACAAGACTCCTGGATTCACGAACACCGTCACCTTGCTTGAAGTAATGTAAGTTCTTAAATATCAGGGGTCAGCTATCAACGCTGATCCCTGATATCTGTTCTCGGTATCAAAGTACTTGAATCTCAAGCTTCTTTACGCTAATCTACAGTGAATAATACGTTTCCTGCACCCGAGCAGGTAATTTTTTTGAAAAAATATGCCAAAATTCACCCAAATGTATAACCAAATGGTAAAAGACAACCAGCAAGCTTTTGATGAATTTAAACAAATTCATGACCTGTTCAAACAAGATCGCAAAAAATACGCAACTGAATTTAATCAAAAAGGCAAACCTGTCTTAGAAATTGTACGTGACTACGAACAACGCTTGTGTGGGGGGATGGAACGCGGCAAATTTGCTCGGTATTCTGATAAAGTTGCTGAGAAGTTTTGGGAAAGAGTAAAAAAAGATTACTCACACATTGAACTCGTTGGAGTGGAGTTTGTGTAAAAACTAAAATAGCAAATGCTCATCCGCTTGCTGTCCAAATTCAGCATTAAATAATTGTTCTATTTTTTCTAACTGGGTATTGGCATTCTCCTTGCGCTGAGGCTTATCTTGAAAAACGGTGTCGTGAGTCTCTAATGCCTTTGGTAAGGCTTGTCGAATATCTCCAACTGTTATACCTTTTGCCCCAGGAAGCTTGCGTAATTTATCCATGATATGAGCATATGCTGCGTGAAAGTATGCCTCGGTCCCAACGCCATGGAGTGACTGTAAACGTTCTCGATCTTGAGCGCTTACAACAAGTGCACCAATAACATGTATTTCCTTAAACGTTAGTTGAGGGCCTTTTTCATTCATTGTTGTGTTTGACATCGCGCGCATGTGCCGAACACGGTCATGTGGTGATGGTCGACTTTAAACCCCTTCAGCTTGTTATCTAAATGTACTCGACACTCACTTTCTTCAATCTTGCCACAACTGGTACACACTAGATGATCATGATGATGATCACGTCGTTCATAAACAGCTTCCTTAGAGTCAAACTGATGCTGACAAATTAAGTTTTCAGCTTGTAAGTATTCTAAAGAACGATACACGCTCGTTTTGTTGGCAGTCACATTTTTTTTCTCTAATTCAGTTAGAATCTGCATGGCAGAAAGCATGTGTTGGGCAGACAACATATCTAGAATTTGTTGGCGGAGTGGAGTCATTCGTTGAGACATGTATCTATTATATCATCCTCGTTATGCCGCAAACGGAAGCGCTTGATTGAGCGAAATAGAATTCTTTGGTCCAACCATAATCAAACCACTAGACACTGTCACGACACTATCAAGAAAAAGTCGAATCTGCGGTAAAAATGACATTAATAATTTTTCAAAAATAAAGATATCTCCGCCACTTTGCGCCCAAGCACGTTGAATACTACTGTTCAAGGGGGAAGAAGGGAAAAAGCTGTTTTCAGTGGAGGAGCGAGCAGAAGATGAACCTGCCATACCGTGTACATGTCCACCTAGACCTTCTGCGCCATGCAAGTGGAGCAAATGACCACACCCACCAAACATACTCCCTATAGCACCAAGAGCATCGGTTAAACCTCTATTTTGTTGAATCTTTGTCTGGAGATCTGCTTGCAACTCTTGAATTGAATCAAAGACTTCTAAGGGAATAGTATGACGCATCGTTCGAGCTGCTCGTTTTCCTGTCACAGT